>JBKPMF010000127.1:0-12801 GCA_046732015.1 Actinomycetota bacterium | reverse complement strand
GTCTCGTGGGCTCGGAGATGTGTATAAGAGACAGCATCTGGGACCTCGCGCCGGGCGGCACGATCGTGTTGCTGGCCGCGGGGGTGTTCATGGTCGTGGCCGTGGTGACCCGGCGCGTGGGCGGCCGTGTCCCCATGATCGAGCCCTATGCCCCGGATGAGCCGGGAGCACCGTCGCACGAGGGAGCGCACGCCGGATGAGCGCCCCGGCCAACGACCTCCACGCCACCGTCGAGGCGAACCTGCGATCCGTGGGCCAGCGATACACGCCGAAGCGCCGGGCCCTCGTCACGCTCCTGGAACGCGCCGACAAGCCGCTGTCGATGAGCGACCTGCTGGCGGGCAAGACCGGGCTGCCGCAGAGCTCGATCTACCGCAACCTCGCGGTGCTCGAGCAGGCGGGCGCCGTTCGGCGCGTGATCACCGAGGACGAGTTCGCGCGGTTCGAGCTGACCGAAGCGCTCACCGAGCATCACCATCACCTGATCTGCTCGACCTGCGGCAAGGTGGAAGACGTCACGATCCCTGCCGATCTGGAATCCTCGATGGATCACACGATCGACCGCGTCGCGCGACGGGCGGGATTCGCGCACGTGAGCCATCGTCTCGACCTGATCGGCACGTGCCGCAGTTGCGCCGACGCCGCTACGGCGTGAGGTAGGGATCGTCCGGCGGCGGGATGGGCACCACCGTCTCGGCGTCGACCAGGATGTCCGAGCCCAAGGGATAGATCGTCCCGGTCACCCGCACCCAGTCGTCGTTCGCCACCTGGCCCGGCGGCGCATCTACCACGGTCACGTAGGAGATCGTGGCGTCGGCCACGCAACACGTGATGACGAACCGCGTGAGCTGGAACCGGTCGGTGTCGCCCTCGTCCACGGTGACGAACCCGTCCATCGTGACCCGTTCGCCCGCACGGGCCCGGAGGTCGGCGGCCGCGGTCTTCACGGAGCGAGCGGCGGCGATGTCGACGAAGTCGATCGGCCCCGACACGATGCGAGCGCTCGCCGCGATCCCGGAGGAGTTCGACCTCCGGCCGGCGGCGTAGGACCCCAAGGTGGCCGGGGGCAGCGCCAACAGCAGGACCACCGGCAGGGCGATCACGCCGAACATCACGGTCTCGCGGGAGCCCAGGTGTTCGGTGCGCTCCACGCGGGCGCTCGCCAGGCGGCCCACGGCCGCGATCGTCATCAGGATCGCGCCCATGGGGATCAGCCACGCGGTGCGCGTCGACAGGTACAGCGAGGTGCGGCTCGCCGCCCACACGAACCAGAACAGTCCAGCCCAGGCGCCGATCACCAAGCCGGCACCGATGCGAGCGGGACTCCAGTGCCGCTTCATCCGAAGAACACCTGGATCCACAAGGTCGCCGCCAGCGTCGTGGCGCCCACGGCGATCACCACCATCCGGAAGAACCCGCGCTCATACGTCCCGACGTAGAGGGCGCCGAGCTTCAGGTCGACCATGGGCCCGAACACCAGGAAGGCCAGCTGAGGGGCCGGGCCGAACGCGGTGAACGAGGCCGCCACGAAGGCGTCCGACTCCGAGCAGAGCGACATGATGAACGCCAGTCCCATCATCGCGATGAGGCTCAGGATCGGCAGGTTCGCCACGCCGTTCAGGAACGACTGCGGGATGAAGGTCTGCACCGCAGCGGCGATCGCCGCGCCGAGGATCAGGAATCTGGCCATGAACACGATGTCGCCCGTGAGGTGTCCGAAGAACCGTCGCCACCGGCGCTCTGCCGCGTCGACCTCGTGCGCCTCCACCTCGGCATCGCGCTGCTTCAACAGCTGGTCACCGCGCACCGCGCCCAGTACCCAGCCCACCGCCATCGCCACGATGAACCCGAGCGCCAGCCGGCCTAGGACCATGACCGCGACGGTGTCGCGACCGCGGTACGCGACATAGGTGGAAGCCACCACGACGGGGTTCACGATGGGCGCCGCCAACATGAACGTCACCGCGGCGCTGGGTGCGAGCCCTTTCGCCGCGAGCCTTCGTGCCACCGGCACCGAGCCGCATTCGCACACCGGGAACGCCATGCCCGAGGCCGCCGCAGCTGGGATCTGCAGGCCGCGGGGAAGCCGGGCGATCTTCTCGAACGCCGACGCCGGTACGAAGACCTCGATCGCGGCAGAGACGAACGCGCCCAGCACGATGAACGGCATCGCCTCGACCAACAGCGAGCCGAACACGATCAGGAAGTTGCGCACCCAGGCGAACTGCTCCGGGTCGAGGAGCCGAACGAGGATCGCGATGCCGGCGAGCCCGGTGATGACCCACAGGCCCATCCGTGATGACGCGGACCCGCGGCGTGGCTCGGTGGCGCCCGGGCGGCGCGCGACATCGACGGCCATCAGCAGTACCTCGCGAACGCCACGGCGAACGACGGGAAGGTGCCGGCGAACAGCGGGGCGCCGGTGGGTGTGCGTTCGGCATCCATCGCGTCCGAGACGCCGGCCGCCGTGATCGATGCCTGCGTCGCCACCGTCCGATCGAGGAACAGGCCGTCTGCCGCGCTGGCCGCGATCACCGGGCTGCCGAGCGAGGTGTCCACCCGTTGGGCGATCGCCGCGGCGTTCTCACCCCGGGCGCCATGAAGGCTCCCGGTCGACGTCACTACGAACGCGGTCGAGGGGACCTGCGCCCGGACGGCGTGAACGATCTGACGGGTCGTGCGATCCATGACGTCCACGTCGCCGCGGACCACGACGCCGATCACGCCTCCGTCGGCCCCGACCTTGTCGAGGAGGCCCGCCACCGCGGGGACGGGGTGACGCGTCACCACCACCGTGTCGCGGTCGCGCCGGTCCACGTACCAACCGTCGCCGATGATGCCCCGGTCCGATCGGCTGCTCAGCACGCCGGCGATCATCGCGCGCTGATCGGTGTCGCGGTCGAGGTCATCGGCCAGCGTCGCGATCACCGATCCGGGAGCGTCCGGCCCCCAGGCCCGTGCCACGTCGCCGTCGTCGCCCCGGATGATCGTGCCCGTGATGCCGTGTTGTGCCGGGAGCCCGCCGGTGCCGATCGTGGTCAGGGTCGCCGTCGGGTCCAGCGGCAGGGAGCCGGTGGTTCCCTCGAGCGTGCCGCCTCCCTTGGCGATCGTCGCTCGCAGGAACGGCCACTCGTGAGGGTGCGCTTCGAGATCGGCGGAGCCCACGCCCTTCCAGACCACCTGGACCACCAGCGAGGGTTCCTGGGTGGGGTCGGCGACCCCGTCGGCCGCAACCCCGGCTCGCACCTCGTCGTGTGAACGGTCATAGCCCATCGCCGCGGCCAGCGTCGGTGCGATCTGGTCGAGGCCGGTGCCCTCCGCCGGGTCACGCCCGGTGAAGCCCGTGCCGAAGAACGCGATCGGCACGCGCGTATCGCTCGGACCCGTGGAGGGCCAGGGGACAGCGATCGCCGAGCCGTCGTCGACATGCACGCCGGGTCCGCTCGCGTCGGCGGCGGCCATCACATCGGGCGACCGCCCCTGGCGGAACCCCGCCGAGATCAGCCCTCGGAGTTCGGCAGGCAACGGGCAGAACGGAACCGCAGCGCTCGCCGTGGCCTCGCCCGAGTCACAGCTCTTGCCGACGCAGAACGCGCGCAAGGCCACAGCGGGAAGGGCCACCAGCGCGAGCACCACCAGGAGCGTCGTGAGGCGGCTGCCGATCGGCACCGTTCCACGCTACCGCCTGGGTTGTCGTTCCGCCCGGCGTCGTGTTCCCTATCTCGCCATGGCCTCCCACACCAACCGTCGGCGTGTCCTCATCGCTGTCCTGCTCCTCCTCCTCACCGCCGGCGCCCTCTCCATTCGCGGATCGGTCCCCGCGAAGGCCCAATCGAGCAACCAGGACATCGTTCGGCTGGCGTGTTCCATCCCCCATGAGCAGCTGCTTCGCACGTACAGGGGCTGGCGTCCTGACCGGGGGGCGCAGATCTCCTTCATCCCGAAAGAGCCGAACTTCGTGGGTTCGGGACTGCCCCATGTGGGCCCCTGGGACTACATCCAGACCGTGCCGATGCTGTGGTACGGCCCGGGCTACATCAAGCCCCAGGGAGAGGTGAAGCGGCCGGTCACCTCCGCCGATGTGGCTCCTACGGCCGCCGAATTGTTGAAGTTCGATGGCTTCCACGCCCCCGACGGCACGCCCATGACCGAGGCGCTCCTGCCGGCCGATCAGCGCAAGACGCCCAAGCTCGTCGTGACCATGGTCTGGGACGCGGGCGGCATGAACGTGCTGCAGGCCCATCCCACGGCGTGGCCCTACCTGAAGTCCCTGATCCCCAAGGGCACCTTCTTCACCGACGCCACCGTGGGTTCCTCGCCAACGTCGACGGCGCAGATCCACGCCACGATCGGCACGGGCTCCTACCCGCAGCACCACGGCATCGTCGGGCACAACATGCTCGTGGCCGGCAAGATCATCGGCCCATGGAACCAGGGCCCGTCGTTCCTGGTCGAGCCCACGCTCGCCGACATCTACGACCGGGCGATGGACAACGAGCCGGTGGTCGGGTTGGTGGGCACGGTCGACATCCACTTCGGCATGCTGGGCCACGGCGGGTTCTTCACTGGGGGCGACCGTGACATCGCGCTCACGCGTTCGGTCGTGGGCGGCACCACCCTGACCGACGAAGGGTTCGAGTGGAACCTGCCCGAGCACGATGCCGCCTACTACCGACTTCCCGCCTACGCGAACAAGGTGCCGGGCTTCGAACAGGACGTCGCGGCCGTCGACCAGGCCGACGGCAAGAAGGACGGCAAGTGGCGGGACAACGACATCGACGAGCTCCTCCAGGGCTTCGACACCCCCGCGCGCACGCCGTACCAGCAACGCGTGGTGGAGGAGGTCGTCAAGAACGAGGACTTCGGTCAGGACGAGACCCCCGACCTCCTGTATCTGAACTTCAAGGAGATCGACTTCGTCAGCCACGTCTGGTCCATGAACAGCCCGGAGATGGAGGACGCGGTCGTCGCCCAGGACGCAGCCCTCAAGGAACTCGTGAACTTCCTCAACAAGGAGGTCGGCAAGGGCGAATGGGTCCTGGGGCTCACGGCGGACCACGCCTCGATGCCGGACCCGGCCGTGACCGGTGGCTACCAGATCTCCTCAGGGCCCATGCAGGTCATGATCAACGAGAAGTTCGACACCGACGGCGACGACCTGCCCATCGTGGAGCTCATGCAGCCCACGCAGGCCTTCCTCGACCTGAACGAACTCAAGCAGAACGGTTACACCGTCGACGACGTGGCCCGGTTCATGATGACGTTCACGCAGGCGCAGACGGCCGGCGGCGGCGTCGTGCCGAATCCGGGTCAGGAGAACGACACCGTGATGCAGGCGGCGTTCCCATCGGCGTTGATGCCCGACCTCCCCTGTTTGCCCGAAGCGCGCGAGTAGTCTGCGCTCGGAACAGGCACGAGAAGGGGACCCCGACCGATGACCGCCACCGACATCGCGACCGAGGCTGACGCGAGCGCATCCTCCCGACCTGGGCGCTCCAGCGTGCTCGGGTCCTGGTGGGTGATCGCGGGGTTCGCCGCACTGCTGCTGCTGGTCCTCGGCTGGAAGTTCCTGGCCGACCCCAGCCTCTCGGCACCCACCCGCGACCCCGCCTGGTACACGTGGCGCGCGCAGGTCGTGCTGGAAGGCGAGCCCGTCCGCGTCGTCCAGGAGTGGGGTCCGGACGGCCTGTTCGCGGGCGGCTACCGCGTCAGCGTTCCGGTGGCCGGCGCCCTGCTGCAGCAGGTGGTGGGCATCGATCGATATTCGTTCAGCGCGTTCATGATGATCGGCATCCCGATCCTCACGGGCCTCGCGCTGGGCGCCGCGTTCTTCCGCAGCCGCAAGGACCCGTTGGTGGTCCTGACCACCCTGTTGGCCACGGTCGCGCTGTTCCTCACGACGCCGTACGTCGGCTACCTCGACAACATCACCGTGCTGTTCCTGTTGGCCTTGATGATCCCGTTCGTCGACGCCGCGCGAACATCGTGGGGCGCGAGAACGGCCCTGTTCCTGATCGCGATCGCGGCTGCCTTCACCCACCCCACCACGTGCGTGATCTTCGGCGTGGTGTTGTTGGCGGTGTTCGGGTTCCATTTCCTCACGAGCCGGTTCTCGTTGGGGTCGGCGCTGAAGTCGGACGCCCCGATGCTGATGTCCGTCGGGTTCGGCATGATCGCCGGGCTGGCGTGCTGGGTGATCGGCATCTGGGGCAAGCCCGCGAGCCTGGCCGAGGCCGCGCTTCCACCGCCGTATTCCGCCGAGTTCTTCGCCGACCGCCTGATGCAGTGGATGGGCTCCTTGCAGCCGATCGTGATCCTGCCGTTCATCGTGATCGCGGTCGGCTCCACGATCTTGCTGGCCCGCGCCACGCGCGAGCCCGCGCGCAACGAAGACCAGGTGTCCATCTGGTGGCTCGTGGCCTTCGCAGGCGCCGCCACCGTGGTGACCGGGGCGGCGATCCCCTACTACCGGTTCATGAACGCCTCGGCGGCCCCCATGGCGCTGGTGGGCCTGGGGGCGTTCGTGGCCATCCGCTGGTTCGCCTCGGATCGGCCGGCCTCCAAGGTCGCGACCTGGGCGGGTGCGGCGCTCATCGCGTGGGCGGCGATCGCCTACGTGTTGAAGGACTCGCTGTCGGAGAACGCACCCGTGTGGGTCTTCGCACTCATGGGGTTGCTCGGGGTCCTCGTCGTGATCCGTGGCCTCGCCCCTTCGGCGATGCCGCGCATCCTGGCGGCCGGGCTGGCCGCCCTGCTGGTGTTCGGCTCGCTCGGCTGGCTGCTGTTCGACGGTGTCCAGAACCGGTGGGTGAGCGAGGCGAACCAGTGGGCCAACCAGGGCGTGCGCACGTCGCTGGCCGCCGTGAACGAGGTCGTCGCCGAGGCGGGTACGCGCCCGAACGTGCTGATCGTGAACTTCGGTGATCGTGACGAACAGTTCGACACGAACACCGGGTACGGGTGGGCCAAGACCTACACCAACGTCTTCCGTACCGGACTGCCGGGCGAGGCCATCGAACGCTCGACCACCTACTTCGGCACGCTCGACAACTTCCTGGCGGGGGAACCGACGACGTCCTCCCAGGGGAGCGAGGGCTACGACGACACGTCGATCGCGCACTGGTGCGAGACCTTCGGCGGCCCCAAGGAGACGTGCGACCCCGACGACAAGAAGCCCGACGACTTCCAACCGAGGTTCGAGCAGTTCCCCGAGGATCCGGTGGTGTTCCTGGTCGGCCAGTATTACGGCGGTCTGTGCAACGGCGTCGAGGACTGCTCGGCCGACACCCAGCAGCAGCTCCTCGACGAGGCCACGGCGCAGGGTGTCGAGGTCGGCCCCGACGTCTACGTCATCGAGGGCGACGGTCTGTGGAGCCCGCCGGCGAACGTCGTCGCCGACGCGCAGGCCGCTGCCGCCGCCGAAGCGCAGAAGTTCGAATCGCACCCCGGCCCGTTGGACAACCTCCCGCAGAACCTGCTGGTGGTCCTGCTGCTCGCGCTGTTGCTGATCGTCCCCGGCTGGCTCGCGTCCAACTGGCTCGGCATCCGGTCGACGCCCGACCGCATCGCGCTCATCCCGGGCATGTCCGTCATCTTCCTGATCCTGTCGGGCATCGGGGTGTTGGCGGTGTGGCGCGGCCCGCTCTCGGTAACCAAGGGCTGGACCGTGGTCGCGGTGGCCATCGGTGTGGGGGCGGCGCTGCGGTTCGCCGATGCGTGGCTCCGCCGCCCGCTCGAGTCGTTCGGCAGCTTCTTCAACGGGCTGTTCGTGGTCTTCTCCAATCGCGACTTCGCGATCCTGATGGGCGTGCAGTTCCTCGTGCAGGCGGGGCAGGGCGTGATCCAGGGTGCGATCGGCAAGTCGATCGCGTTCGGCGGCAAGGAAGGCTTCGACATCCAGAACGTGCCGTCGGCGGACTACCTGTTGAAGGTCGTCCTGGCGCTGTACGTGCCGTACACGCTGCTCTCGCCGTTCATCGGCGTGTTCATCGACCGGTTCGCGCGCCGTCGTGTGGTGTGGTGGACCAACCTCATCACGTCGGCGATCGTCGGCGTGATCGCCATCATCGTGCTCGCGCCGCTGGGCGACGGCACGACCGAGGGCAAGGCCGGTCCGACGATCGGCCTGATCCTGGCGCTCCTCGCGGCGCAGGCGGTGGTCCGCGTGATCCTCGCCGTGAAGTCGGCGGCGATCCCCGACGTGCTGTCGGGCAAGGATCTGATGCAGGGCAACGCCCTCTCGCAGGCCGGTGGGGCGCTCTTCCAGATCTTCGGCATCGCGTTCGCGCTGGGCGCCGGCGCGGTGCTGCCGGCGTGGCTGGTCGTCATCGGTGGTGCGGTGGTGCTGATCATCGCCGCGGTCGTCGCCAAGCAGATGCATCACGTCGAGACGGCGGGTCACGACACCACGTTCGGCAAGGAAGCTCGCAACGTCGTGCACAACGTCATCGCGGGCATCAAGGAGATCGCGTCCCGGCCGCCGGCGGCGCTCGGCCTGCTGTCGTTCCAGATGCTGCGCTATCAGTTCTGGGGCTTCGGTCTGTTCGTGTTCGCGCTGTATGCCAAGAACCTGGTGGAGGGCGGAGGCGACAAGGCGGACACGCTGGCGCTCCTGCTCTCGGGCCTCGGGGGCCTGGTGGGTGGCGCCCTGGGTCTGGTGCTGGCGCAGAAGTGGAAGGACCGTGTCCCGCCGATCCGCCTGCTGCTCGCCTCCATGACGCTGCTGGGCGCCGGCACGCTGCTGTTCGGCGGCATGGTGTCGGTCCTCGGCTTCGCCGGGATGCTCTTCGTCGGGTTCTTCGCGTTCTTCCTCGGCAAGATCTCGGCGGACACGATCACGCAGCAGGCGATGCCGGATGACTTCCGAGGGCGCGCGTTCGCGCTCTTCGACATCGCCTACAACGTGGGCTTCATCGTGCCCGCCATGATCCTGTCGCTCATCTGGGTGGAGAACAGCGAGCCGCGCACCCGGATCATCCTGATCGTGTCGGGTGTCGTGTTCCTGATCCTGACCGGACTGGTGGCCCTGTGGGCCCGGTCGATCCGCGATCAGTTCGCGCCCCAGGACGACCTCGTCGAGGTCGGCGGCGAACCCGCCGTTCCCGCGGGCTAGTCCTTCGGGGGTGACGTGATCGCGCGCTCGAAGTCGGGCCGCGAGCGCGCTGTCAGTCTGTCGACCGCGACGTGATCGCGCGCTCGAAGTCGGGCCGCGAGCGCGCTGTCAGTCTGTCGACCGCGACGTGATCGCGCGCTCGAAGTCGGGGAAGTAGCCGGAGATCTGGCTCACGTCGAACGACGTCAGGATCTGTTCCTTGGGTTCGCGTTGGAGGAGGAACGTGAAGCAGGCCTCCACGAACACCTCGGGTGAGCGATAGCCGGAACCGAGCCGGTCCCAGTCGGCGCCGGATAGCGTGACCGCATGATCCGAGGTGGATTCGTCGTCGGTCACCCGCACCGAGAACTTCGACAGGAACTGCTCGACGTCGGTGCGGGCGACCTCGATCACGGGTTCGTGCGCGGGCTCGGGCATGTCCGCCGGAATCGTACGCTCTGTTCCCGCCCGAACCCAAGGACCTGCACAGCGCCACGCATGAAGAGGACGCAGCGATGACCGATCCCCCGATCGTCGACCGTCGAGCCACCGACCGCCGGGGTGAGTTGATCGGCGCAGGGCTCTGCGCGCTGATGGCCGTGCTCTTCGCGGTCGTGGTGATCTTCGGCAAGCAGGTGCAGGCCGGCCGTCTGCCGTTCGTGTTCCTCGCGATCCGGTTCGCGGGTCAGTCTGTGTTGTTGATGCTGCTGGTGATGGCGACCCGCCGTCCTCTGCTCCCCGCCAAGGGAGAACGGCTGCCACTGGCGATCGCCGGCACGATCGGCTACGGCTCGGAATCGGCGTTCTACTTCACCGCGCTGAACCACGGAAGCGCCGCCGCGATCACCCTGCTCTTCTACACCTACCCGGTGTGGGTGATGCTCGCGACGATGGCCCTGGACCGGAAGGCGCCGCCGCGGGGGTTGTTCGCGGCGCTCGGCCTGGCGCTCGCGGGCAGCGCCATGGTGGTGCTGGGCGGCGGTGGCGCCGACATCGAGACGATCGGCATCGTGCTGGCCCTCTGCACGTCCCTGGCCTACTCCGCCTACCTCATCGCGACCGACCGAACGGTGAAGGCGACCGATCCGCTCACGGCGGCCACCTGGCTCGGCATCGGTGCCGCCGTGGCGAACCTCACATACGCCGTGGCCTTCAACGCGGTCGTCGTGCCGGCCGCGGGGTCGTGGTGGCGCCTCGCAGGCATGGCGGTGTTCTCCGCGGGCGCGTTCGCGGCGATGCTGGCGGGCCTCCAGCGGGTCGGCGCGGTACGCAACGCCATCATCGGTGTCATGGAGCCGCTCACCGTCGCCGTGCTCGCCGCGGTGTTCCTCAGCGAACCCGTCACGCTGCCCGTGCTCGTCGGCGGCACGTTGATCCTGGGCGGCGCCGTGATCGCGAGCTTGATCCGCACGACCACGACCGCCGAGCCGAACGTGTAGCCGGTCGCGTGGCGCCCATCGGCATCCCTGCGGTAGCGTCGAACCATGACCGACGACCTGTGCTCACGCGACGCCTACCTCACCACCTGTGATGCCACCGTGACCGCCGTGGGCGACGACGGCGTCGCCCTGGATCGCACCGTGTTCTACGCGCGGGGCGGCGGCCAGCCCGGCGACACCGGGGTGCTCCGATGGGAGGGCGGTCAGTCGACCGTCGCCGACACCGTCAAGTCTCGGGAGACCGGCGAGATCACCCACGTGCTCGCCGACGGCGCGACCCCACCTCCGGTGGGCACGGCCGTCACCGCCGAGATCGATTGGGACCGCCGGCACATGTTGATGCGAACCCACACGGCGCTGCACGCGCTCAGCGGCATCATCTTCACCGATCACGGCGCACGCGTCACCGGCGGCAACATGGACGATCAGGGCTCGGCGCGCATGGACTTCGAACTCGACAGCATGAGCCAGGAACTCGGCCATCAGATCGAGGAGCAGCTCAACCGGCGGCTCGCCGAGGACGTGCCGGTGCACGTGAGCTTCCTGCCGCGCGCCGAAGCCCTCAACGACCCCGACCTGATCCGCACGAAGGTCTCGCTGATCCCGGAGTCGGTGGACCCGATCCGCGTGATCGACATCCAGGGCATCGACAAGCAGGCCGACGGCGGCACGCATGTCCGTTCGACCGCCGAGGTCGGCCGCGTCCGAGTGGTGAAGACCGAGTCCAAGGGAAAAGCCAACAAGCGTATGCGCATCCAGCTCGAGGACGCCGGCGGCTAACCGGCCAAGAGGGCTGCAACCACCGCGACGATCAGCACACCGACCGCGCCGCCCACGGTCAGCATCAGGCGGAGCTGCTTCGGGATCGGGGAGTGCCCGAACGCGAAGTAGATGAGCGGCCCGAGGAACGGCACGAGGATCACGACGGCCATCCATCGCGCGCGGGAGCTGATCGGCACAGACTCCTGGCGGATCAGATCCCAGAGCGCGATCGTGAGCCATGCCGCGTACAGGAACCCGGGCAGCGCGTAGCCGTAGAGGCCGATCAACAGGCTCCACCACGACGTGGCGAGCGGGATCCCGAACACGGTCATCTCCTTCCCGACGGTGATCAGCACGCCGTCGATCTGTCCCACGCGGCGGATACGGTACGGCTCCGGGACCCCCGCCTCTGCCACCGCAGGGATCTGCGGCGCCGTCGCGGGGTTCTCCATCGTGGGCTGGTCCGGCGGAACGGGTTGGGAGCGCCAGTCCCCATGAGGGAACTCGCCGTCGAGCGCATCCAGGAAGCGGGTTCCCAGGTTCACCGTGGGTGCGGGATCGCCGCCGGGCATCCGTGCCCCGAACGAGCCGCAACCACGCAGGAACTCGATCGCGGGCGGCGCGCTGGTGTGGAACGCGTTCCCGCTGTAGCAGTCACCGCCGGCCGCCGGTGCACCCAACGCCAGGTCGGCCCGGCCCGAGCCCGTGACCAGGTTCTCGCGAACCTCGTTGCCGCCGGTCACCCACAGGGTGTCGTCGAGGTTCGGGAGCACGGCGATCCCGTAGCTCTCGTGGTTCTCCACGAGGTTGCCGACCACCTCGTTGTTCAGGCCGCCAGCGATGAGGATGCCCGTTCCGAACGTCGGGAACTCCAGGTCCTTGGAATCCGCCGTGGTCGAGTTGTTGTCGTGCACGAAGTTCCCGGCGATCAGCGCATCCTGCTGCGGGGCGAGCCGTTCGGAGTCCAGCGTGTTCGGCACGATGCCGGCCATGTTGAACCGCCACTCACTGTTCACGATCGCGAGGTCGCCGCTGGCGTTCGTCCCGCTGAACCCGAGCGCGTTGTGCTCGGCCAGCACATCGGTGATCACCGCGTGGCAGGGATCGCACTGTCCGATGTAGAACCCCGAATCCGGCGACCCGCTCGCGTACGAATGGTCGAACTGTCCCCAATCCGAGTCGTAGGCGAACACGCCGTAGTCCCCGTTGTTGTACGCCGTGAGGTAGGAGCCGCGGTAACCGTGCACGCTCGTCCACTGGAACCCGTTCAACAGGTTGTTGCGCGACGTGAGGTTCTCGATCGTCACGCCGTCGGCCTCGATCACGTGGATGCCGATCGCCCGTTCGGACCCGCCATCGATGATCGTGTCGTTCCTGTCCATGCCACGGATCGTCACGAAAGGCGTCGTCACGGTCACCGATTCCTCGTAGACACCCGGGGCGATCAGCACGAGCCCTCCCGGCTCCGCTTCGTCCACGCCCGCCTGGATCGTGGGTGCGTCCTTGGGC
>JBKPMF010000126.1:0-7043 GCA_046732015.1 Actinomycetota bacterium | reverse complement strand
CCTCTACGAGATGGACTACCTGCAGGAGGGCATCTACCTGCGGAGCTACGCGCAGAAGGACCCGATCACGGAGTACCGGCGCGAGGCCTTTGACATGTTCGAGGAGCTCACGTCCACGATCCAGACGGAGTTCGTGCGCTACATCTACCGCGTCGAGCTGGTCAACCCGGAGCAGCCGCAGCGACGGGGCTCCGGGCCGAAGGTGAACCGGGTACGCGAGAGCCACGGGGACGAGGAGGCCGCCGAAGCATCGACCGCCGTGCAGGCATCGAATCCGAACCAGATCATCAGCGACAAGGTGCCGCGGAACGCGCCGTGCCCGTGCGGGAGCGGCCGGAAGTACAAGAAGTGCCACGGCGCCGTCGTCTGAGGCCCGCCTTCCGGATCCGGGGAACCTGACCGCTACACTCTGGCCCCAGATGAGCGAGTCCACCGAGCCCCTGCGGAAGCTCCGTGAACGCGTCCTGGCCGCCAAGGAGTTCCTTTGACGTCGACGGGAAGCGTTCGCAGCTCGAGCAGCTCGAGCAGCAGGCCTCCGACCCGTCGCTGTGGGACGACCCCGCGCACGGACAGGCCATCACCTCGAAGCTCTCGCGCTTGAAGACCGAGGTCGACGGCTACGACCGGTTGATGGCTCGCATCGACGATGCCGTCGCCATGGACGAGCTCCTCGCCGAGGAAACCGACGCCGAGATGACGAAGGAGCTCTCGAAGGCGGTGTCCTCGCTCGAGACCGATGTGGACAAGCTCGAACTCGCGGCGCTGCTCTCGGGTCCGTACGACGCCTCGGACGCGATCGCCACGATCAACGCCGGCGCCGGCGGCACCGAGAGCCAGGATTGGGCCGAGATGCTCCTGCGCATGTACACGCGGTGGGCCGAACGCGACGGGTTCGACGCCGAGGTCGACGACATCCAGCACGGCGACGAGGCCGGGATCAAGTCCGCGACGTTCACGGTTCGAGGCACGAACGTCTACGGCCTGCTGAGCGCCGAACGCGGCGTGCACCGACTGGTGCGGATCAGCCCGTTCGATGCCCAGAAGCGGCGCCACACCTCGTTCGCCTCGCTCGACGTGATCCCGATGCTCGAGGCCTCAGCCGAGGAGGACATCGAGATCCCGCCCGACGAGTTGCGGATCGACGTGTATCGCTCGAGCGGCCCCGGAGGGCAGTCGGTCAACACGACGGACTCGGCCGTGCGCATCACCCACATCCCGACCGGTCTCGTAGCGGCCTGTCAGAACGAGCGCAGCCAACTCCAGAACAAGGCCGTCGCGATGCGGATCCTGAAGGCCAGGCTCGCCGAGCTCGAGCGCCAGAAGCGGGAGGACGAGATGGACACGATCCGCGGCGAGCGCAAGGCCGTGGACTTCGGCTCGCAGATCCGATCGTACGTGCTGGCTCCCTATCAGATGGTCAAGGACCACCGCACCGATGCCGAAGTTGGTGACCCACAGCGCGTCCTGGACGGGGACATCGACGTCTTCATCGAGGCCGAACTCCGTCGACGCGCGGCCGAGGGGAACGAAGGATGAGCGAACGGTTCCGCCTGGGTGAACGCCGCCGGTTGGTGGTGGCCAGCTTCCTGATGCTCTTCACCGAGCTGGCCCTGATCCGCTGGGTGTCGGCCTACCAGGTGCACGTGGCCTACTTCACGAACTTCGTGCTGCTCGCCAGCTTCCTGGGCATCGGTGTGGGGTTCCTGCGCGCAGGCAAGGGCCGCGACTTCTCGCGGTGGGCGCCCGCGATCCTGGCCGCTCTGGTGCTCGGCGTGTTCGTGGTGCGCGTGGTCAAGACCAACGGTTCGGACGCGTTGCGCACGGTGTTCGATCTGCCGGCCCTGCCCTCCTGGGTGATGCTGCCGCTGTTGTTCCTGGGCTCGGTCGCCGCGATGGCGACGATCGCCGAAGGCGTGGCGCGCCTGTTCGAGCGATTCGAGCCGCTGGAGGCTTATCGGCTGGACATCACGGGCAGCCTCGCCGGGATCGTCGTGTTCTCGCTGATGTCGTTCTTCGGCCTCGGCCCGGTGGCCTGGGGGTTCGTGATCGCGGTGCTCTTCATCGCGCTGACCCCGCGTGAGGACAGGATGCGGCTGGTGTGGTGCGGCGCCGTCGTGGTCGTGTTCGCGCTCGGGTCCCTTGCCCCCGACGACACCTGGTCGCCCTACTACCGCGTCACGGTCCAGCCCGCCGACGACGCCGGACGCATCGGCGTGGTGGTGAACTCGCTCCCGCATCAGTCCATGATGCCGCTCGCTCAGATCCAGGAGGAGTTCTACACCCGGCCCTACACCCACCTGCGGCAGACGCCGCGAGACGTGTTGATCGTGGGCGCCGGTAACGGCAACGACGTGGCGCTGGCGCTCTCCCAGGACGTCGGACACATCGACGCGGTCGAGATCGATCCGATGATCCAGGCCGCCGGACGTGACCTGCACCCTGCCCATCCCTATCAGGACCCACGGGTGAGTCCGCACATCGATGACGGTCGCGCCTACCTGGAACGGACCGATCAGACCTATGACCTGATCCTGTTCGCGCTGCCCGACTCGCTGACGCTGGTCAGTGGCCAGGGCTCGCTGCGGCTGGAGAGCTACCTGTTCACGCGCGAGGCCATGGAGACGGTGCGTGACCACCTGAATCCCGGCGGGGCGTTCGCGATGTACAACTACTACCGCGACGACGTGTTCGAGCGTTACGCGAACACCATGTCGGAGGTCTTCGGGCACGACCCGTGCTTCGACGCCGTCGACCAGACGCTCGGGCCCCGCCAGCAGGCGGTGTTGACCGTGGGCAGGGACGCCTCAGACATCGACTGCGAGACGACGTTCCGATCCGCGGTCGACGCGCCCGAACCCTCCACCGACGATCACCCGTTCCCGTACGTGCCCGACCGCTCGATCCCCAACTTCTACCTCTGGTGGCTGGGCGCGATCCTGCTGGCCTCCGTCGTGATCGTCCGTCTGGCCTCCGGGGCGCCGCTGGGCCAGATGCGACCGTACGTCGACCTGTTCTTCATGGGCGCGGCGTTCCTGTTGCTGGAGACCAAGAGCGTGGTGCAGTTCGCGCTGCTGTTCGGAACGACCTGGTTCGTGAACTCGTTGGTGTTCGCCGGCATCCTGCTGGCGGTGCTGGCAGCGATCGAGGTGGCGCGCAGAGCGAAGCTTCCCCGGCCGATCGTGATGTACGGCGCGCTGCTGGCCTGCCTCGCGGTGGCCTGGATGATCCCCCCCGCATCGCTGTTGTCGCTGTCCACCGTGCCGCGGTTCTTCGCGAGCGTCCTGGTGGCCTTCGCCCCCGTATTCGTGGCGAACCTGATCTTCGCGGACCGGTTCCGGGACGTGGGCGCCTCGACGATCGCCTTCGGCGCCAACCTCCTGGGAGCGATGCTCGGCGGGGTGCTCGAGTACCTCGCGATCATCACCGGGTATCGGGCCTTGCTGTTCGGGGTCGCGATCCTCTACGGCTTGGCCTACCTCACGGGGCGCCGACATCTGGGATCGCAGGAGCCGTCGGCGCCCGAGGCGCGCGTCGGCGCCGTCGTTCCGTGACCGAGGCGGCCACGAACGCCAGGGCGATCCCGATCCACACCACGGCGCCCGCGACCAGGCCCCGGGTCAACGCCCCGTCCTCGTAGGACAGCTCGATCGTATGGTCGCCGGCGCTCACCGGCACCCCTTGAAGGAAGCCGTCGACGGGCACGACGTCCGTGGGTTCGCCGTCGACGGTGGCGGTCCACCCGTCGTCGTAGGTGCTACGCACGACGACGATCGACGGTGCGGAGGCGCTGGCTTCGATGGTCAGCGACGGTGTTGAGTGTTCCTGCACGCTCGCCGTTCCCGGATCGCCACCGGGCTCAGGCTGGAGGCCGGGGTCGGATTCGAGGACGGCCTCGGTGGCTGGATCGAAGCCGGGGACCGTGACGGCCTGCAGCGCTGCGGCGGTCGAATCCACCACGGTCCAGGACTCCACCACCGAGACATGGGGCTGCCATGTCGAGAGCTCCACGAGGTCGTAGGCCTGCGCCCGTTCGACGACCGTCCCCGGCAGCGGCGACGCGATACCGGTGGGGATCACGAGGTAGCGCACCCCCAGCAATCCCACATCCTGGCTGGTCGGGAGGTCGATCACCGCGGCGTTGTAGAAGACCGGCAGGTCCGTGCGCGCCCGGAGGTAGTCCCAATACCGGGGGAGCTGCACGGGGTTGTAGCCGAGGGGGTCGCGGATCGAGAACAACGTGCCGCGTTCCATCGCCAGGGCCGGCCAGTCGGGACGGAGCTGCATGAACAGGTAGCCCTTGTCGAAGGCCGCGGCGGGCGGGGCCCACGTGAGGTATCGCTCGTCGCTCGCCCGCAACCGGGGGACGAACGCCGTGGGCGCCACGAAGGCTGCGGCGTCCACCCCTGGGGCGGGGAGTGGCTGCGGGATCAGGTTGGGATGCTCGCCGCCCTCCAGACCGAGGAGGATGGTGTCGGCGGTGGTGACCGAGTGTGACCAGGCGACGCTGACGACGAGTTCGACCGAGAGGACGGCGACGACGGCCACCCACGCCCATGGCGTCCGCGCCGTGGCCAGCAGCCAGACGGCGACGCCGCCGGCCACGAGCCCCGCCGCGAGCAGCGCGAACCTCGCGGGGGTGGCACCTGCCGCCAGCGGCAGGCCGAGCCACAGCAGCGCGCCGCCGCCGAGCCACAGCGCGGCACGCCGCGCCGGCATCGGATCGTCCCGAAGTCCTTGGATCCCGACGGCGCCGAGGATCGGGATCGCGATGACCGCCAGGTAGCGCATGCGCCCCGGGTTGTGGAGGTAGACGTCACCGAAGGGGATCCGCAGGAGCAGGGAGCGGAACCACCCGGCCGTGACGACGGCGTCGAGCATCGCCACCCACGTCAGGACCAACGCGCCGCCGACGCCCCACACCAGCGCACCGTGCCGTCGCGCGCGCACCGCCAGGGGTACGGCGAGCAGGATCACCGCCCCCGCATAGGCGCCGGGTGCGGCGCCCAACGCCAGCGGCCACGCCGCCCAGATGCCGTTGTCCTGGATCGAGGCCGAGTCCGCACCGCCGAGCGATCCGAGTGCGTCGCCGAGGCGGTCGTAGCCGGCGGCGAGGCTCGATGCCTGCAACGCGTCGATCCGCGGCACCAGCACCGCGAGGCTCGCGAGCGGCAGCATCACCAGGAACAGCGCGACGCCGCCCGCGGCCACCCAGCCCCGAACACGGCCCGCGCGCACGTCGGCGACGGCGCCCGACACGAGGTAGGCGACGACCAGCACCGAGCACATCACCAGGCCGTGACTCAGGTGGGCGGTGGCCACCTGCCACCAGCCGAACGCGCCCAGGGCGAGCCACGCGATCCTGCGAGACCAGCGGTCGGCTCGCCGGTAGCCGGCGGCGCCGATCAAGGCCACGGTGGTCCACGCGATCGATCCCGCGAAGGGCATCGACACGGCGATCTCCGAGGTGGACATCAGCATGGCGAGCGACAGCCCTCCGACGGTGGCCGCGACGCGAGAGAGCCGCTCCACGCGGCAGAACCCGTACAGGCCGAGCCCCGCCAGCAGGGGGTTCACCACGATGAAGGCCCGCATGGCGACGGCGGGGGAGAGCGTGGAGAACAGCGCCATCGGTGTGAGGTAGAGCCACCCGCCCTGAGGATCGGCGGCGAACCGGTAGCCCGCCATCTCGTACGGGTTCCACAGCGGGATGTGGCCGTCGGCGATCGAGCGACCTAGGTAGGCGAACCTCGGGAGCCAGAAGGTGAGGATGTCCGGATGCGCCTGGGTGAGCCGGTCGTGGAAGACGAAGCCCCCCAGAGCCACGAGGACGCCGATCACGATCAGCGCCGGACCGGCACACGCCGTGATGATCCGTCGTCCGCTGCTCCCGCCACCCGTCCGACCGCCCATGCGCGGGGAAGCCTACGGCCTCGAGCATCACGGATGCTCCACAGTTCTGGAGAGGGGGTCTGGTAGGGTGGCCCGGTTACCTTCCCACCCCTCCCGAGGTCCAGATGATCAGTCTTCAGCACGTCTCGAAGACCTATAGGAACGGCGTCACCGCGCTCGAAGGCGTCGACGTCGAGGTCGAGAAGGGCGAGTTCGTCTTCATCGTCGGTCAGTCCGGTTCGGGCAAATCGACGATGATCCGCCTGCTCCTCAAAGAGGAGGAAGCGACCAAGGGCGACATCTACGTGGGCGGCAAGCACCTGGGCAAGATGTCCTCGTGGGACGTGCCCAAGTTGCGTCGCAACGTGGGCACCGTCTTCCAGGACTACAAGCTGCTGACGGACAAGACCGTGTTCGAGAACGTGTCGTTCGCGCTCGAGGTGATCGGCAAGCAGAAGCACGTGATCGACCAGCGGGTTCCCGAGATCCTCGACTACGTGGGGCTGGGGGACAAGCTCAACAACTACCCCGACGAACTCTCCGGCGGCGAGCAGCAGCGGGTCTCCATCGCCCGGGCGTGCGTGAACCGTCCGCTCGTGCTGCTGGCCGACGAGCCCACCGGGAACCTGGACCCCAACACGTCGGTGGACATCATGCGACTGCTGGACAAGGTCAACCGCATCGGCACGACCGTGGTCATGGCCACGCACGACCAGGCCATCGTCGACGCGATGCGCAAGCGCGTGATCGAACTCGACAAGGGCCACGTCATCCGTGACCAGTCTCGAGGCGTGTACAGCTGATGCGGCTCGAGTACTACTTCCGCGAGACCGCGGCCGGACTTCGACGCAACGGCATCGTGGCGTTCGCCGCCATGTCGACCGCGTTCATCGCACTCTTCCTGTTCGGGCTCTCGCTCTTGATCTCGCGGGAGTTCAGCCTGGTGAAGGACGCGTGGACGGGCAACGTGCAGGTGGCCGTCTACCTCACCGACCCCGCCAAGCCCGAGACGATCGAACGGCTCCAGACCACGTTGGGTGATCTCGACGCCGTGGGGTCCATCGAATACTGGGACAAGGCGCGCACGTGCGAGCAGTACGCGAAGCTGTTCGCCGGCCAGGAGGTGTTCCAGGAGGGCGTGGACTGCGAGGAGG
>JBKPMF010000125.1:0-2145 GCA_046732015.1 Actinomycetota bacterium | reverse complement strand
ATCCAATAGGGCCGGAACTCCTCCATCCGCTTCGCGCGCGCGATCGCCTCGTCGGCGTCGCGCCAGCCGAGGCCGATGTCGAGCATCAGGTCGAACCCGTCGTCGGCCGAGCGCGCGGCCTCCACCAAGGCGACGTCGAGGTCCGCGTCGCGGCCGAACGGCCCCCAGCCAAGCTTCACGGCACCGAACCCCGCCTCGAGCTGCGCTTCGACCGTGCTGCGGGCATCGTCGGGCGTGTCGGGCATCAGCGTGCTCGCGTAAGCCTTGATCTCGGTCCGCTTGGCGCCCCCGAGCAGCTCACAGATCGGCTTGCCGGCCGCCTGTCCGGCGACGTCCCAGAGCGCGATCTCGATCCCGCTGATCGCGTGCAGCACGACGCCGCGGCGCCCGTAGTAGATCGAGCCCTCGTACATGCGCCGCCAGGCGGCGTCGAGGTCGAGCGGGTCCTCGCCGACGAGCAGCGCGCGCAGACCGCTCGCGATCGCGTGCGACGCCGGGGCCTCGATCACCGCCTTGGCGACGAACGGCAGCGAGTCGATCTCGCCGACGCCGACGATGCCCTCGTCGGTGTGCACGCGGACGATCAGCGCGTCCTGGCTGCCGTCGGCGATCGTCGCGTCGACCGCTCCCGGCTGGCGCAGGAGCACCGCCTCCACATCGGTGACCTTCATCGCGCTGCCTCCTGCGGATCGATCGGGCCGTAGGTCGGCTCGAGATAGGACAAATAGAGCTCCTCGCAGTCCGGGCCGTGCGCCTGGATCTCGCCCAGCCCGCCGTCGAACACCCAGGCGCGGCGCGGGATCAGGCGCCCGCACACGGCGCAGTTGACGATCTCGCCGTCCTGCCAGTCGCGTTCGAACGCGACCCAGCGGCCCGTCATCCCGACACCCCTTCGGTCTCGAGGGTGATGCCGTACGCGCGCTCCACCTCGGCCGCACTCGTGTAGCCGTCGAGGAGGTCGGCCCGCACCGCGTCCGGGTCGCGTTCGGCCGTCGGCCCGAAGCCGCCGCCGCCGGGCGTGCGGTAGCGAAGCTCGTCGCCCTCGCGCAGGACCACGTTGGTGAACTTGGTCGGCGAGGCGACCCCGAAGACCTCGTCGAAACGCCGGAACTCGGTCTCCCCCGCGCGCTTGACGAGCAGCGCGGAGCCCATGCCGTCCTCGCCCTGAAAGAGGCCGGTGGGCGGCACCCGGGAGCGGTCGAACAGCGCGCTGAAGGTGATCTCGGGAGCGGTGACCCGCAGGGTGCGCTCGGTCGCGAGGCCGCCGCGGTGGCGGCCGGCCCCGCCGGAGTCCTGGGCGAGCCCGTAGTCGAGCGTCAGTAGCGGATAGCGGTGCTCGAAGACCTCAATCGGCGTGTTGCGGCAGTTCGAGTGGCGAGTGATCTCGGCGTCGTTGCCGTCCTTGAGCGTCGTCGCACCCGCCCCCATGCCGTCGAAGTGGTAGTTCGAGTAGTAGCGGCCGGTCTCCGGGTGTATGCCCCCGAACAGCAGGTTCGAGCTCGAGCCGCCGCTGGACGCCGCCACCCGATCGGGCACCGCCTGCGAGAACGCTGCGAGCAGGAGGTCGATCAGCTTCGGCTGCAGGTCGGTGTTGCCGCCCACAGACGGGCCCGGATGGACGACGTTCACGACGGTCCCGGGCGGGGCGATGATCCGCACCGGCCGGTAGCAGCCGGAGTTACGGGGGACGAGACCGTCGGGGTCCGTGACGCAGAACACCGCGTTGTAGATCGCCGAGAGCGCGACGACGAAGGTGCAGTTCATCGGCCCGCGGACCTGCGGGCTGGAGCCGGTGAAGTCGGCGATCACCTCGTCGCCGCGGACGACGACCTTGACGCTCACCTCGAACGGGTCGGCGCTGACCCCGTCGTCCTCCACCACCATCTCGGCGGGATAGGTGCCGTCGGGCAGCTCGGCAATCTCGGCGCGCAGGCGGCGCTCCGAGTAGTCGGTCAGCCGCGCGGCGCCCTCGGTGACCGTCGCGATGTCGTAGCGGTCCACCAGCTCGGAGAAGCGGCGCTCGCCGACGTTCAGGGCGCCGATCATCGCGTGGAAGTCGCCCCAGGTGTTCTGCGGTGTGCGGTGGTTGGCCAGCACGATCCGCCAGACCTGGCGGTTGTACTCGCCGCGCTCGAGCAGCTTCAC
>JBKPMF010000124.1:0-13338 GCA_046732015.1 Actinomycetota bacterium | reverse complement strand
GTTCCTGGCTGGCGGCCATGCACCAGGCTCGATAGGCCTCGACGCTGTCCTGTGCGTAGGACTCCCGGCCGCCCGCGCCCATCACCCCCACCCGCTGGGCACCCCGCTGGCGGAGATGCGCCAGCACGGCGTGGGTGCCCTCCACGAAGTCGTTGTCGACGTAGTCGGTCCACGCCAGGCCGGGGTCGGGCTCGGTGATCCGGCCGATCGTCACGACCGGGACCCTGGCACGGGCGAGCTCGTGCATCGCCGGATCGCCGGGCGAAGGGTCGACGACGATCGCGCCGTCCAACGGAAGCCGCTGCCAGATGACGCCGCCTCCTGAGGGCACGATCACCAGGGCGAGTTCGCGCCGGGTGGAGGCCCCGGCGGCGCCCTCGATCACCGCGGCGTTGTGCGCGAACTCGGCCACCGGGGTGCGGACGCCCGTCGGCACCGACACCGTGAGCGCCACCAAGCCGGTGCGTCCCGACGCGAGGTGGCGACCCCTCGGATCCGGGCGGTAGCCGAGCTGGTCGGCGACCTCGCGCACGCGCCTGCGGGTCCCTTCGGACACGCCGGACTTGTCGTTCAAGGCGTGCGACACGGTCGTGATCGAGACCCCCGCAGCTCTGGCGACGTCGCGGATCCCGACGGAACGGGCTCCAGGCATTTCCTGATGATAGAACCCCTACGCGGCGCTGCCCTCCAGTTCCGGGGCGTAGCGACCGTCGCGGGCGAGCCCGTTCATGCGGGCGCGGTGCGCCAGCGCCTCCTGGGCCGCTCCGACGTTGGCCTCCTCGCCGGCCCAGGCCCGGAGCGAGGGCGCCTGCAACGCGCGGCCGTAGCTGAAGGACAACGCCTGCGCCGTGGCCTCGAGACCCCCTTGTTGATGCATCGCCTGGAGACGGCTCGTGGCCTGCTCATCGCTCATGCCGCCCGACAGGAACACCACTCCGGGGACCTCGGCGGGCACATGCGCCGACAGGGTTCGGATCGTCGCGGCCGCGATCGTGGCGTCATCGTCCTGGATCTCGCTGCCCGCGCCGGGCACCACCATGTTCACCTTCAACAGGGTGCCCGCGAGATCGACGCGGTGATGCGCCATCTGGGCGTAGAGCGCGTCGAGGGTGTCGGCGGTGGCCGCTTCACAGGCGGCGAGTTCGTGGTCGCCGTCCATGAGGATCTCGGGTTCGACGATCGGCACGATCCCGGCCTCCTGGCAGAGGGCGGCGTAGCGGGCCATCGCGTGGCCGTTCGCGATGCGGGCGAACGCCGTGGGCAACGCGTTCCCGATGATGATGGTGGCGCGCCACTTCGCGAAGCGCGCCCCCAGGCCGTGGTACTCGGCGAGGCGTTCCCGCAGCCCGTCGAGACCCTCGGTGATGGTTTCGCCGGGGAAGGCCGCGAGCGGCTTGGCGCCGGCGTCCACCTTGATCCCGGGGATCACGCCTGCGCGTTCCAGCACCGTCACGAAGGGCGTGCCGTCATCATCGGCTTGGCGGATCGTCTCATCGAACAGGATCACGCCGCTGATGTGCTCCTCCAACCCGGGGGTGGTGAACAGCAGCTGGCGGTAGCGCCGGCGTGTCGCTTCGGTGGAGGCCACCCCGATCGCGTCGAACCGTTTGCCGATCGTGCCGGTGGACTCGTCGGCGGCCAAGATCCCTTTGCCGGGCGCCACCAGGGCGCGGGCCGTCTCGTGTAGAGCGCTCATGTTCCCTCCTGTCGGCCCACGGTTCGGGCCTGCGGAACCTCAGCCTAACGGGCCCGTCCCAGAGGCCGTGAGGCGCCCGTACACTCGCACCCGTGATCACCTGTCCCCGCTGCGGTGAACAGAACCCGGCCCACGCCCGGTTCTGCCTGCACTGCGGAGCACCGTTGTCGGCGCCGGCGGGCCAGGAACGCCGGATGGTCACGGTGGTCTTCTGCGACCTCGTCGGCTTCACGCGACGGTCCGACCGGGCCGACCCCGAGGACGTCCACGCCACGCTCCGCGCCTTCCATGCGCCGATCAAGCGGGTGGTAGAGCACTACGACGGCACCGTCGACAAGTTCATCGGCGACGCGGTCATGGCTGTGTTCGGCGCGCCGATCGCCCACGAGGACGATCCCCTGCGAGCGGTGCTGGCCGCCCGCGCGATCCAGGAGGCCATCGAGGACCAACGGACCGATCGCGGGGACGAGCCGCTCGCGGTCCGCATCGGCATCGATACCGGCGAAGCGGTCGTCGCCTACGGCCTGGGGCCCCAGATCGGCGAGAGCATCGCGGGTGACGTCGTGCATACGGCCGCGTTGCTCCAATCCGTGGCGCCGCCGGGCGGGACGATCGTCGGCGAGGCGACCCATCGGGCCACGCGCCATGTCGTGCGCTACGAGCAATTGCCCTCGGTGGAAGGCCCGGGCGGCCGAGGCTCGATCGAGGCCTGGCGTCCGATCGAAGCCCAGGCCCGGACCGGGCAGGAGTCCCTCGGCAGAGACACCCCGTTCGTGGGTCGATCGGACGAGTCGGCCACGCTGCGTCAGCTGTTCCGTCGGGTCCGCACGGCGGCCAGGGCGCCCGACCACGTCGACGGCGCCCTGCAGCTCGTGACCGTGGTGGGCGAGCCGGGGATCGGCAAGTCGCGGCTGATCGGCGCGTTCGCCGACCACGTCGAAGAGCTGTCCGATCTGGTCAGGTGGCGGCAGGGCCGATGCCTGCCCTACGGCGAGGGCGTGAGCTTCTGGGCCCTGTCAGAGGCCGTCAAAGCCGAGGCCGGCATCATGGACGACGACGACCCGATCGACGCTCGAGCGGCCCTGGGCGCCGCCATCGACGCCGCCGTCCCCGACGAGCAGGAGCGCGGGTGGTTGCTGCCTCGGCTCGCCGCGCTCCTGGGGCTGGGCGAAGGCGACGACGATGCGCCACGCGAAGAACGCTTCCGCGCATGGGCCCGCTACCTGGAGGCGCTCGCCCAGCGCGGCCCGTTCGTCCTGGTGATCGAGGACCTGCACTGGGCCGACGACGCGATGCTGGAGTTCATCGAGTACCTGGCGCAACAGGACCGCGACTCACCCATGTTCATCCTGTGCGCGACACGGCCCGAGCTGCTCGACCGTCGTCCCGACTGGGGTGCGTCGGTGGCCGGCTGCACCACGATCCTGCTGCCCCCGCTGACGGAGGGCGAGACCGCCAGCTTGATCGCGGCGCTGCTCGAACGCGCCGTGCTGCCCGCCGAGACCCAGGCCAGCCTGATCGAACGGAGCGGAGGCAACCCCCTGTTCGCGGAGGAATTCGTGCAGATGCTGACCGACCGCGGCCTGCTCGCCGCGGACGGCACGCTGGTCGAGACCGCACAGGGCGCGATCCCGGTTCCCGAGTCGTTGCAGGCGGTGATCGGCGCCCGCCTCGACGCCCTGCCGCTCGACCTCCGGTCGCTGATGCACGATGCGGCCGTGGTGGGCAAGGTGTTCTGGTCGGGCGCCGTTGCGCGGATCAGCGGACGCGGGGAGGACGAGGTCCGGCGGTTGCTCGAGTTCGCCGTGCGGCGGCAGTTGATCCGCCCGGCGCGAACGTCGAGCCTCCGGGGCCAGGCAGAGCACGCGTTCTGGCACCTGCTGGTGCGCGACGTCGCGTACGGACAGATCCCCCGGGCGTCCCGTGCCACGAAGCACCTCGCGTGCGCGCGCTGGCTCACGGAGGTGGTCGGCGAGCGGGCGCCCGATTTCGCCGAGGAGATCGCGTTCCACTACGGCGAGGTGCTCGACCCACGAGGGGTTCCGTTGCCCGCCGATGCCGATGACGCCGCGAGCATCCGCGGCGAGGCCGCCACCGCGTTCACGCTGGCGGGCGAACGCGCGCTCCGGCTCGACGCCCGTCGGGCCGACGAAGCCCTGCACCATGCGCTGAGCCTGATGGACGCCCATCACCCCGACCTGGGCCGGGCCTCGCTCGACGCGGCGCGAGCGGCCGGGTTGCTGGGGCACGTCGAGGAGGCCGAGCAGCTCTACCTCTCCGCCGTCGTGGCCACCCGTACCGCCGGCGACCCCCTCGCGCTGGGCGAGGCGCTCGGACTGCTCTCACGGCACCACTCGAAATGGGGCGATCCCGAGCGCGCCCGTCATGAATTGGCCGAGGCCATCGACATCCTCGAGGCCGAGGGCTCGAGCCCTGAGCTCGCCCGCACCTACAACCGCCGGGCCAACGAAGCGCTCCTGTTCGATGACTACGACGCGTGCATCCAGTTCTCGGAGAACGCCCTGACGCTCGCGCGAGACCTCGACATGCCCGGCGAGATCGTCCGCGCGCTCCAGGCCCGGGGCGCGGCGCGCTGCGAGCTCGGGGACGACGCCGGCCTCGACGACATGCGCGAAGCGATCCGTCTGGGCCTGGAACTGGGCCTGCTGGAGGAGACGATCGTGAGCGTGGGCAACCTCGCCTACCAGCTGTGGTTCCGCGAGGGCCCCGCAATCGCCTACGAGACCTGGCACAGCATGGAGGAGCTCGCGTCCGCACGCGGGTACGCCTCGCACGTGCAGATGGCGAGGATGGGCCAGCTGGAGACGCTGTTCGACCTCGGCGACTGGGACCAGGTGCTCGCGATCGCCGAGGAGATGGGCACGTGGGACCTGCCACAGGAACGGCGATCCGTGATCGGCGTGTACGCGCAGATGTTCGAGGCGTGGATCCACCTGCGACGCGGGCAGCTCGCCGGCCTCACCGCCGCCGCCGAGTCGATCGCCGAAGGGGCCCGTCGGGTCGCCTACACCGAATACGTCACGCCCGCGCTCGTGCTGCTCGCGGAGGCCCGGCGCGCCGAGGGGGACCTGCAGGGCGCGCAGGATGCCCTCGACGAGTTCGCGGCCCTCACCGCCGAGGTCCCGAACTACCGGGCGTTCATGCTGCCGGTGGCGGTGCGCGCGTTCCTCGCCATGGGCAAGCTCGAGAAGGCGCTGGCCCTCCAGCCCTTCCAAGCGGACGTCCGAACCGAGCGGCACGCCCTCTCCTTCCTAACCGCTCAGGCCGCGATCGCCGCGGCCCGCGGCGAACTCGACGTCGCCGCGAGGATGTTCGCCGAGGCGGCCGCGCGATGGGAGCGGTACGGCTTCGCGCTCGAAGCGGGGCAGACACTGCTCGACCTGGCGCGGTGTCAGCGGGCGCTGGGACGTGACGACGAAGCCGACGCGACCGCCGCGCACGGGCGCGAGGTGTTGGCGCCCATGGGCATCCCCACCCCGGCGGCTCCGTCGGACGAACTCCCCAGATCGGGCTAAGGACACCCGGGTAGCCCGCCGATACGGCGGGTATGCGGCACGATCGACTTCGCGCCCCGTGGATCGCCACCGCCCTCGCGGCCGTGCTGGCGCTCGGCGCCCCTGTGGTCACCACCGTGGTCGAGCACGACCGCGCTCCCGTCGTGCACCGTGCCCTGACCGGCGCCCATGCCGCCCACCATCCGTTCACCGACCGAGCGCCGGTCCCGGCCCTCAGCGCGCGCGTGATGGTCACCGCCGCCGCCGCAGTTCGGGCACCGAGGTCGAAGCCGAAGCGGCAGCACGAACGACCGGTGTCCCACCTGCTGGTGCGGGTCCCGAGCGCGATGACGGTGCGCGCCCGCCCCGATGCCGATGCGGCCGCCGTGGGGACCATGCCCTCAGGCTCGAAGTACTACGGCGTCCCGATCACCGCCTGGGTCGCGGACACCGCCAAGGACGGCCGATGGGGACGCGTCGAGATCCCCTACGTCTGGCCGCGGCGCGACGGCTGGATCCCGCTGCGCGGCCTCGCGCACGACCACACGTTCGTCGAGGTCCACGTCGACCTGTCACGGCACTGGGTGAGCGTCTCGAAGTTCGGCCACCTGCTGTTCGGGTTGCGGGCGGCGACCGGTGCCGCTGCGAGCCCCACCCCCGAAGGCGACTACTTCGTGACCGATCGCATCCCGTTCCCGGCGGGCGGTTCGCTCGGAACGTTCGCGTTCGGGATCTCCGGGATCCAACCGCGTCTCCCGGCCGGCTGGAGCGGCGGCAACCAGCTCGCGATCCACGGCACCAACGACCCGGCCTCGATCGGCACGAGCGCGAGCGCCGGATGCGTCCGTGTGAGCGAACGAGGCCTGGACCGCCTGATGCCGCTGCTGCGGCTGGGAACACCGGTCATCGTCGAACGCTGACGCGGAACGACCGCCGTCAGCGACCGTGCCGCTCCACGAACACTTCCAGATCCTTCAGGTGCGCCTCGGCATGACGGAACGGCCCCGCGGGTCCGCCGAGCAGGCCGCCCAGCCGTTCCCCCACGGACTTCCTCCCTCGCCTCGTGCCGGGTTTCCGCCACCGCTGATCGGTCATGGCTTCGAGCCGGACGATCAGGGCGCGGTGGGTGGCCTCGGCGTGACGCCGCATCTCCGGGCCCGAGCGTGAGGCCTTGCGCTCGACCGCCTCGCGGTTGACGGTGGCGGTGGACTCGGAGCGGAAGACCTTGTCGATCTCGGGGCCGTGGCCGGCCTCCCACGCATCGAGGGCCTCGAGCGAGTACTCCTCCCAGCTCTCGAGGTGACCGACCAGGTCCTTGGGTGACCACTCCCCACCCCCGAGCCCGCCCGAGATGAACGCGCGCTTGGGCAGACGGTCGAGCAGTTGCCCCACCTCGTCGTGACCCTGCTGCAGGAGGCGGATCGCCGCCTTGCGGGTAGGCCCCTTGTCGCGCTTGGTCACCACGTCCGTCCCTCGTTCCACCAGGTCGCCGCCACCAGCTCCGCCACCAGCACCTCGGTGAGCAGCGCCACGTCGGCATCGTCGTCATGAACGTATCGAATGGCGGCGACAGCGCCCGCCACGTCGTCGCCCACGGCCACCACCGTCGACCCTCGTTGCCGGACCCAGTCCATGATCTGCGCGTCGAACCGAGAGCCGGCGAACAGCAGCGCCCGGTAGCCGAGCGGCTTCGTGAGGTAGACGTCGACGTGCAGCCAGTCGCCCGATTCGCAGGCGTCGGCGGTCCGACGCGGGCCCTCACGGAACATCAGCGCCGACTGCTCCGCCGAGGACAGGCGCTCGGCGGGGGCGATCGCGAACGTGGCCGGACCCTCGCCGAGGATCCCGACCACCGTGGGGAGCCAGGTGTCGCGACGCTCGAGCAGATCCTCGGTGGCCTCGGCGGCTCGCCGGATCACGGCGACCATCCGATCGTCCTCCCACCGTCCGCCGGTGGTGGCGTCCAGCATCAGCAGCAGCGCCATCGTGTGCAAGAAGGTTCGGCACGCGACGCCGCCGGCCTCCACGCCGGCGAGCAAGGGGAAGACCACGTCGGCCGCGTTCGCGATCGGCGAGTCCACGTGGTTGGTCATCGCGATCGCCGGGCGTCCCACGCATCGCTGCATCGCGTCGATCGTCTCCGGCGTGGTGCCGCTCGCCGAGATGCCCACCGTGGTGAGATGCGGCTGCACCGAGATCATCGCCCCGGCGGTGATCGCCGACGGTGGCAGTGGGTCGGCGGACGCGTACTCAGCCGTCGCCGGAAGGCCGTGGGCGCGGAGGCGGCGGGCGACCGTGGACGCCGCGAAGCGCGACGATCCCATCCCGAGCAGGAGCACGGGGGGCTTCACCGCCACCTGGACCCGCCACGGGTTCGCCTGCGCGAGGACGTCGGCCAGTTCGCGGAGCGTGGCGGGCTTGGCCTCCAGATCCGCGAGGAAGAGCGTGGCGTCCATGGCATCGATCCTTCGTGGACTAGGGGAACATCGAACGCATCGCGAGGTCGGGGACGCTCACCCACGACGGGAGGTAGCGGGCGGCGTAGGCGAACTCATGGCACTCCTGCGCCACCTCCAGCGGGAACAGCAACCGGGGGTCGTACAAGGATCGTTGCCGCCACGCATCCAGCGACCCGAGGTAGGCCTGGAGCAGGTCCTCGCGCGACCGCGCGATCCAACGTTCGATCGCCTCGAGAGGGCCGGCGTCGCGACGCTGGGCGATGCGCCCCAGATGGTCGATCGACCGCAGCAGGGCGGCGACATCGCGAACCGGCGTGTCGAGCGCCACCCGCTCGTCAGCCGGCGCGAGGGGGTTCCCGTCGAAATCGGCCACCGCCACCCCGCCGGACCACCGGAGGAACTGACCGACATGCAGGTCGCCGTGGATCCGCATCGTCGGCTCCGCCCCCACCTGGTCGAACACCTCGAACGCCGATCGGATACGGCCCTGCCGCGCACGGAGCCGCTCGCCGGCATCGCCCTCGGTGAGCGCGAGCGCCTCGACGAGCCAGTGCCCGGCCCGGCGACGCCATCCGACGATGACGGTCTGGTCGGCCATCCGCACCGGCGAAGGCAGCATCCGCGACGGCGTGGCGAGGGCGGCGTGCAGGTCGCCCGCGAGCCGGCCCACCGTCGGCGCGGGCGCGAACGCCTCATCGTCCCCGGCGTCGTCTCGGAGCCACGCCAGCAGGAGTTCCAGGTACCAATCCCAGCCGTCGGTGGCCTCCGGCAGGAACGCCGCCGCGGTCGCCACCAGGGCCGACCCGCCGTCGTCGGCATGCCAGGTCATCGACCCGTACGGGGTGGGGATCGATGCGAATCCCACCGCCGCCAGATGCACCGGCAGGTCCAGACCCGGCTGCGGACCGGGATCGATCCGTGGGTAGAGCTTCAGGACCGTTCGCTCCCCCACCACGACGGACTCGTTCGACTGGTCGACGTCGATCGCGCGCTCAGCACCGGCCACGGGCACCGACGCGATGGGCTCGAACGAGAACCGGCCTTCGGAGCCTCCGGCGGCGAGCCGGCGCAGCAGCAGCTCGAAGGCCCCGTCCCCCGGCTCGGCACGACGGATCGGCGCACCGGCTCGCACCACCAGCGGTGCCACGATGTACCCGGAGCCCTCGGCGAATACCGCGAGAACCAGATCGTCGCGCAGCACCAGCGCGTCCCGGACGGCGACCGACGCTGGCGGCGGGGAGTCCAGCCGACGGTCCGGCACCAGTGAGGCGGGCTCGACGTCTGCGAGGCTCGAGAGCAGGTCGTCGCCGGGGTTCACGGCAGCGGCCGTACCATCAGGACCGGCGTGTCGCCGTCATCGCCCCAGAAGCCGGCGAAATCTCGGGCCTCGACGAACCCGGCCGAACGGTAGAAGGCCCGCGTGGCGTCGTAGCCACCTTCGATGTCATCGGGACCGTCGCTGGCGGAAACCGTCAGCGCGATCAGCAGCCGCCGGCCTTCGGCGTGCATCCTGCTCGCGAGTTCCTCGACGAGCCTCGTGCCCACGCCTCCGCCACGTCTGTCGGCGTGGACGGCCAGCCAGGTGATCTCCGCGGAACCGTCGAAGTGGCGGGCGAACGTGCAGAAGCCCACGACCGTGTCGTCCCGTTCGGCCACCAACCCCGGTTCGCTCCGCACCGCGGCGGCGCAATCAGCGCGTCCCTGCTCCAGACCGAAGTGGTAGGGCAGGCTCAGGACGATGGCGTCGCACGTCTCGGCATCACCGGACGCGAGGTCGCGGATCAGCCAGGCTTCATCCTGTGACATCTCATCGTGTGACATCGCTCACCGTGTGACCGGCTCACCGGTCACCGCCACGCGTTCGATCAGGTCGGCGCCTTTGACCCGCCCGGGATCGGCCCGGATGACCTCGGCGTTCCGGGCCATCGTGGCGTGGAGCGCGTCGTCACCGAGCAGCCGATCCACCGCGGCGACCAACTCCTCGGTGGTCCAGTCGTAGGTGGCGAGGCGTTCTCCGAAGCCGGTCTCCCGCAGGCGCTGGGCGTTGTCGTACTGGTCCCAGAACAGCGGCAGCCCGATCATCGGCAGTCCGAAGTGGAACCCCTCGCACACCGTGTTGTTGCCGCCGTGGGTGATCAACAGATCGCACTGCGGCAGTATCGAGGGCTGCGGCAGGAACTGGTCCCCGTACATGTTCGGCCCCAGCGACATCTGATCCTTCAGCGGACCCATCGACACGATCGTCCGGTGCTCGGTCGTGGCCATCGCATCGATCAGGCGCTGCATCAGCCCGACGTCCATACAGCCGAGCGAGCCGAGCGACAGGTAGACGACCTTGCCATGGCCCGGCACCATCGCGTCGACGTCGAACGGGTCCTCGGTCGTGCGCACCGTCGAGTTCAGCCGGTGCCAGGTGGGATCGAGCGGGACCGACCGCGGATAGTCGGCCGCCTCGGGGAAGAGGTAGAGGTTGCACCACGGTGAGTTCGTGTTGAACTCATCGATCGGGCACGGCGCCACGCCCACCGAGGCTCGGAAGTCGTTGTGCTCGGCCAGCAGCGACTCGTGCTGACGGTGGTACTCGTCCTTGAACGCCTGCCACTCGCTGCGATCGTCGATCGGCAGCCCGCTCAGCACGGGCGGCAGATCGGCGTCACGCATCTCCAACGGGTTGGCCGAGACGAACCGGACCCACGGCGCGCCCGCCAGTTCGACCGATGGATAGCCGGTCACGTTGTCGGTGCACACCACGTCGGGCCGGATGTCGTCCCAGATCTCCATGATCCGTCCGTGCGAGTACTGCTCGCCGGCCACCAAGGCCTCCCAGATCGGCTTCGTCACCGTCTCGATCTGCTCGATCGTGGGCTTGCGGAACTCCGGCGCCGTCACCCGGATGAACTCGGCCCAGGGGTCGGCCGTGGGGTCGGCGTTCTCCTCGGGCGGCGCCATCCGCATCATGCGTTCTTCGAACCCGCGCTTGACCAGCTCGCCTTCGAACGATTCGTCCACGACGAACACGATGCGGTGGCCGCGTTCGGCCAGCACGTTGGCGATCGCGACGCAGTTGTTGGTGGGGCCCCAGGCGCCGGGCTCGGGGAAGAACGCGACGGTCTTGGGATCGCTCATGCGGGTGGCTCCTCTCGTTCATCGAGGCCGATGCGCGCCATGCGCCGGGACTATGCCACAGGCGCTGTGAGGGCGCTGCCGCTCCGGGTGGCCGCGCTGCGCTCATGCTCCGGCGAGGATCTGCGATGCGGCGCGTCGTCCGCTCTCCACCGCGCCTTCGACGTAGCCGCACACCGTGGCGACGTGTTCGCCCGCCAGGCGCACCCGGCCGTGCACCTGCCGCAGCGCGCGCCAGTACGCCGTGACCTGTCCCGGGTTCCACACCGAGAATGAGCCGCCGATGTAAGGCTCCAGGCACCAGGCCTGTGAGGATCCGTCGCCCAGCCCCGGCGCCATGGACGGCACCATCGCCGCGATCTCGCGGCGGACCTCGGCCACGCGATCCTGCTCGCCGGGCGCCGAGCGGACGAGCTCGCGGGCCGCTTCCCCGCCGACGTACGCGTCGAGCACCGCCGACCCCCCCGGTTGGTCCTCGGTGGCGTCGTAGAGCCGCTGCAGGAACCGCGGTGACACCGCCCAGACGAACGGCGGCCTCGACGAGGCCCGCACGAACGTCTTCACCACGGCCCCCAGCCCCACCTCGGCGATCCCGCGTCCGAACGCGCCGTCGAACGCCGGCCTCACCTCGACATCACGGAGGGACGGGAGGGGGCAGGCCAGTACCGCCTGGGCGGCCTCCACGGTGCCGGCGGAGGTGATGACGCGCACCGAACGGTCGTCCTGCTCCAACCGCATCAGCGGTTGATCGGTGCGCAGCACCCCGCCGAGGTCGGCGGCGATCGCATCCACCAGTCGTGACAGGCCGCCCTCGACCCGTTGGGAGCGCACCTCGGCCACCCGTGCCTCGTCGGCGAGCGCCACGGCGTGTTGCTGCGCGATGAACAACACCGACGCCTCGTCGGGCCGGCAGGTGTATTCGAACGCCATCTCCCGATCGAGCAGGAACCGTGCGGTCTCCCCGAGATCGGCCTCGTCGAACAGGTCGGCGATCGAGCGGGCATCCACCGCCGCTGCCTCGGGATGGGCCGCCGGATCCGCGGGGTCGGCGATACCCGCCGCCACCGCATCGATCAGTTCATCGAACCGGGCGAGCTCGGCCGTCACCCGGTCGTCGGCCGCCCAGGCGTCGACCGCAGGATGCAGGCCGCCGTCGTCTTCGACCCAGCCGGCTTCCCTCGCCCACCAGGGCGCCCCGTCGCCGATCGCCTTCAAGCCGAAGCGGGCCAGGAGGTCATGCACCTGCTCGTGTGAGGTGTCGATCCACTCGCCACCGGCCTCGACCCAGCGTCCATCGGGGAAGGTCAGGGTGCGGACCCGGCCGCCGGGGCGGGAGGAGGCCTCGACCAGCACGACGTCGGCCCCGGCGTCACGGAGGTCGAGCGCGCACGAGAGCCCCGCCATGCCCGCGCCCACGATCACCACATCCGCCATGTCGGCGCACTGTATCCGAGCCGCAGCTTCGAGCGAAGTCCTCACGCAACGGCTCGCGAACCCGTACCATGAGCGGGTCGTTGCCCACCCCCCGTCCCCTGCAGGAGGCTTCGTTGCCCGCATCCGTTCGTGCCCTGACGCATCGCCGTGGTCCGCTGGCCCTGGCCGTGGTCCTGGCGATGATGGCGATGTCCATCACCCTTCCCCACGCGGGCGCCCAGACGTCGGCCACCGACGTGGTCGAGCCCGCCACCCCGGACCTGATCTCGTCGGCCGTCGACCGGGGCGAGATCACCGAAGCGCAGGGCGCCCTGTTCCTCTCGTACGCCTTCACCGCCCCGGATCAGGTTCCCGAGGCCTACCGGAGCAGCACGCCGTGGAGCGGCACCCTCCCGCTGCTGGAGCTCAAGCGCACGCTGAAGCGACTGGGTGCGGAGCCTGCCGCGGCCGAGGCCCGTTCCGTGTTGCGCGCCACATCGTTCGATTGCTCCAACTTCCACGCCAGCAAGCCCAACTCGAGGTCCACCGCGCACTTCTACCTGCAGTACCAGCAGTCCTCGCTCCAGGGCCTCACCGTGAACCAGTACGGGGCGGCGCTCGAGACCACGTGGAACACCGAGATCGGCGACTTCGGCTGGGCCCGCCCCCCGAAGGACCCCGTCTCGAACCCACCCGGCGGACGCTACCCGGTGCGCATCGAGGGCCTGGGCTCGGGGCTGTACGGCTTCGTCACAGGCACCCACTACGCCGCGCACAAGAACAACCCCGCCACCCCCTGGAACGACCGAGACGCGATCGCCTCGTGCATGGTGCTGAACCAGAACTTCGGCCCCTTCCCGGGCACCCCCACCGACGCGATGCGGGCCACCGTGGCCCACGAGTTCAACCACTCGCTCCAGTTCGGCTACGGGGCGCTCACCGGCTACGGCAACGTCGATTCGGTCTTCGTCGAAGGCGGCGCCACCTGGATGGAGGACGAGGTCTTCGACACCTCCAACGACAACTACAACTACCTGTGGCCCAGCTTCACGACGCCGATGGGCAAGTACGCGAAGTCCCCCTACCCCTACTGGATCGTGTTCCGCGCCATGACCGAACCGTTCGGCACCGG
>JBKPMF010000123.1:0-12131 GCA_046732015.1 Actinomycetota bacterium | reverse complement strand
GCGCGTCCCGCCGGGGTCGAGCGCGACGGTTCGCGACCCCTGGGCATCGCGGCGCGCCGTTACTACCGGACGTCCTATCACCCCGGGCCATGGTTCGAGTCGTGGCTCGACCTGTGGGAGGGCGACCTGCTGTTGCCGGGTTACGGCTGGCTCTTTCCAGTGGCGGGCGGCCAGATCAACCTGGGCGCCGGGTTGCTGAACACCTTCAAGGATTTCAAGCAGGTCTCGGCCCAGCGGCTGTTCGACGCGTTCTCGACGATGCTGCCTCCCGAGTGGGAGATCAACGAGGACACCGCCGAGGGCCGTGTGCTGTCCGGTCCGTTGCCGATGAGCCTCAACCGCGTGCCGCAGGCCGTGCCGGGCATGCTCCTGATCGGCGACGCGGCCGGTGCGGTGAACCCGTTCAACGGGGAAGGCATCGCGTACGCGATCGAGACCGCCGAGGTCGCGGCGGAACTGATCGACGAGGCGCTGGTGAATGACCGCCCGGGCATCGCGATGATGTACCCCACCGTGCTGCGGGAGCGCTACGGCGACTACTTCACCATCGGCCGTGGTTTCGCCAAGCTCATCGGACATCCCGCGATCATGAACCGTGCCACGCGCCACCTGTTGCCGAACCCGAGGGTGATGGGGTTCGCGATGCGGCTCATGGCCAACCTCACCGACGGCAAGGACGGGGACCGTCAGGACCGCCTGTTCGCCCTCATCGAACGGATCGCTCGCGCGTCATGACGCTAGGATGCTCGCCGTGCTGATCGACTACCTCCCGATCGTCGTGATGGCGGCGCTGGCGGTGGCCTTCGGGGTCGTGTCGATGATCGTGTCGCGCTGGTTCCGGCCTAACCGCCCGAACCCCGTGAAGCTGTCCGCCTACGAATGCGGCAACGACCCGGTTCGCCTGCCTCGTGGTGAGAAGTTCAGCGTGAAGTTCTACGTGGTGGCGATGCTCTTCATCATCTTCGACGTGGAGACGATCTTCCTGTTCCCCTGGGCGGTCTCGTTCCGCCGACTCGGGTTGTTCGGGTTGATCGAGATGGCGGTGTTCATCGGCCTGGTGTTCGTCGCGTACGTCTACGTCTGGCGCAAGGGCGGGCTGGACTGGACGGATGACACGGTCACCCCCGTGGAGGCGGCCGCGATCGCCGACGACCAGGATCAGGCGCACGAAGCGGAGGTCGTCGGTGCCCGTTGAGCGCGTCGAAGGCGTCCAGCTCGGTAAGACGCCGGAGGAGATCGAGGACGAGGTCAGCCGCGGCGTCCTGCTGACGAGCCTGGACAAGGCGGTCGGGTGGGCGAGGAAGCAGTCGATGTGGCCGGCCACGTTCGGTCTGGCCTGCTGCGCCATCGAGATGATGTCGACCGGTGCGGGCAAGTACGACCTGTCGCGATGGGGCATGGAGCTGTTCCGCGCATCCCCACGGCAGGCCGACCTGATGATCGTGGCCGGCCGCGTCTCCCAGAAGATGGCTCCGGTGCTGCGCCGGATCTACGACCAGATGCCCGAGCCGCGCTGGGTGATCTCCATGGGTGTGTGCGCGAGCGCCGGTGGCATGTTCACGAACTACGCCATCGTGCAGGGCGTCGACACGATCGTCCCCGTCGACATCTACGTGCCCGGGTGTCCACCCAAGCCCGAGATGCTGATGTACGGCATCTTGAAGCTGCAGGAGAAGGTGCGGACCACGGAGCCATTCAAGTGAACCCCGCGCAGATCACCGAGCGGGTGCGCGAGCGGTGCCCCGACACGATCGTGGCGCGCGAGGAGGTCACTGCCGTGGTCGCGCGCGAGTCGTTGCTCGAGACGCTGGGGTGGTTGCGCGATGATCCCGACCTGTCGTTCGGGTTCCTGTCCAGCCTCACCGCGACCGACTGGCCGGGCAAGGACCCCCGCTTCTGGCTCGCCTACGAGCTCCGTTCCATGGAACACCTCCACCGCCTCCGGGTGAAGGTTGGCCTGGCCGAAGGCGACGCCACGATGCCCACGGTGACGCCGATGTTCCCCACGGCCAACTGGCACGAGCGCGAGGTCTACGACTTCTTCGGCATCGCGTTCGAGGGCCATCCCGACCTCACCCGCATCCTGCTTCCCGACGGGTGGGATGGCCACCCGTTGCTCAAGACCGAGGAGCTCGGCGGCGTGAACACCCGCTACCACGGTGCCTTCATCCCGCCGGTCGACACCCGAACCACGACGTGACCCACATGCAGGACACGCCGAGGGACGCCGCGCATCTCGATCCCGCTCCCGAGTTGGTCTCGTCGGAAGGTGAGTTCGGAGTCTCGCCCAGCGGCGAGCTCAGAGCAGAGACGATGATCATCAACATGGGCCCGCAGCACCCCTCGACCCACGGGGTGCTGCGTCTGCTGCTGGAACTCGACGGCGAGACCGTGGTGACCTGCAAGCCGATCATCGGCTACCTGCACACGGGGATCGAGAAGAACACCGAGTACCGGACCTGGACCCAGGGCATCACCTACGTCACGCGCGCCGACTACCTGTCGCCGTTCTTCAACGAGCTGGGCTACTGCCTGGCCGTGGAGAAGCTGCTCGGCGTGGAAGCGCCCCCGCGTGCGCAGGTGATCCGTGTCCTGATGAACGAACTCAACCGCATCAGCTCTCACCTCGTGTGGCTCGCCACCGGCGGGCTCGAGCTCGGTGCCGTGAGCGTGATGCTCTACGGCTTCCGCGAGCGCGAGGTCCTCATGGACATCTTCGAAGAGATCACCGGCCTGCGGATGAACCATGCGTACATCCGGATCGGCGGCGTGATCATGGACCTCAACGATGAGGGCGTCCGCAAGGCCGCGAAGTTCTGCGAGGACATGCCCAAGCGGATCGACGACTACGAGACGCTGCTCAACGACAACCCGATCTGGCTCGAGCGCAACGTGGGTGTCGGCGTGTTGACCGCCGAGGACGCGCTGGCGCTGGGCGTCACCGGCCCGATGCTGCGGTCGGCCGGGGTCGCCGCCGACCTGCGCAAGGACATGCCGTACTGCGGCTACGAGACCTACGAGTTCGATGTGCCGGTGCGGACCCAGGCCGACGCCTATGCGCGCTACGAGGTCCGTCTCGCGGAGATGCGCGAGTCGATGAAGATCATCCGCCAGTGCCTGGAGCGGCTCGAGGAGCCCGGCCCGGTCATGATCGAGGATCCGAAGGTCGGGTGGCCGTCCAAGCTCTCGGTGGGGCCCGACGGGATCGGCAACGACCCGGAATACCTGCGCCACATCATGGAGGAATCGATGGAGGCGCTGATCCACCACTTCAAGATGGTGACCGAAGGGGTGGAGGTGCCGGCGGGCGAGGTCTACCAGGCCGTGGAATCTCCCCGCGGCGAGCTCGGGTTCGCCGTCACGTCCGACGGGGGTCACCAGCCCTACCGCGTGAAGATCCGCGACCCCTCGTTCGTGAACCTGCAGGCGACGCCCACGATGGTGGAGGGCCACCTCGTGGCCGATGCGATCGCCGCCATCGCATCGATCGACCCCGTGATGGGCGGGGTGGACCGCTGATGGCCGTCTTCGAGGGCAGCGTGCTCGAGGAGGCCCGCACGATCATCGGGCGCTACCCCGAGGGGCGGTCGCGCTCCGCGGTGATGCCGCTGCTCTACCTCGCCCAGTCCGAGCAGGGTCAGGTGACGCGCGACGGGCTCCAGGAGGTCGCCGGCCTGCTGGACCTCACCACCGCAGAGGTCGAGGCCGTCGCCACCTTCTACTCGATGTACCGGCTGCAGCCCACGGGCGAACACCTCGTCAACATCTGCACCAACCTTGCCTGCATGCTGCGCGGTGGGAAGGACGTCTACGAGGCGGCGCACGAGGCGACCGGCATCCCGCACGGCGGCGAGGTCTCCGATGACGGCCTGTTCACCGTCCACGAGGAAGAATGCCTCGGCGTGTGCGACTTCGCGCCGGCGGTCCAGATCGATTTCGCGAACTTCGATGCGGTGAGCCCTGAGCGCATGCGCGAGCTGGTCGCGGCGATCCGCGCAGGCGAGACCCCCGAGCCCGCACGTGGCCCCACCATGCAGAACTTCCGGCACGCCTCTCGCGTGCTGGCCGGCCTCGAAGCCTCCGCGGCCGAGCCCGAGGGCGCGGTATGAACCCGGACTTCGAGCTCCGCCTCACCCGTCACTGGGATCAGCCCGAAGCCGTGGGTCTGGACGGCTACGTCCAGCGCGGCGGGTATGGCGGGTTGAAGCAGGCGCTTGCCATGACCGAGCCCGACCTGATCCAACTGGTGAAGGACTCCGGCCTGCGAGGTCGCGGCGGCGCGGGGTTCCCCACCGGGATGAAGTGGTCGTTCGTGCCGCGCGACACCGGCAAGCCGACCTACGTCACGGTCAACTTCGACGAGTCCGAACCGGGCACCTGCAACAACCGCGAGCTGGGCGAACGGGAACCCCATCGGCTGATCGAAGGCACGGCGATCGCGGCCAAGGCGATCGGGTGCCACACCGCGTTCATCTACATCCGCGGCGAGTACCTGTGGCAGGCGATCGTGCTGCAGCAGGCGCTCGATGAGGCCTACGCCGGCGGGTACCTGGGCAGCGGGATCGCCGGCAGCGACTACGACCTGGACATCGTGCTGCACCGGGGGGCCGGCGCCTACATCTGCGGGGAAGAGACCGCGCTCCTGAACTCGTTGGAGGGCCTACGCGGTCAGCCGCGCCTGCGCCCGCCCTTCCCGGCGGTGGAGGGGCTCTATGCATCCCCGACCGTGATCAACAACGTCGAGACCCTGATGAACGTGCCTGACATCGTCGTGCGAGGCGCGGACTGGTTCCGCTCCCTCGGCACCGAGAAGTCGCCCGGGTCGAAGATGTTCACGATCAGTGGCAAGGTCGAGCGGCCCGGGAACTACGAGCTCCCGATGGGCACGCCCTTCCGGGTGCTGCTCGAGGAGGCGGCCGGCGGCATGCTGGGCGGCGGGCAGCTGAAGGCGTTCACCCCCGGGGGGTCGAGCACGCCGCTGCTCACCGCCGAGCACATCGACGTACCCCTGGACTACGAGTCGGTGGCCGAGGCCGGCTCCCTGCTGGGTACCGGCGCGATCATGGTGATGGACGAGACCGACTGCGTCGTCGAGGCCGCCGAGCGCATGGTGCGGTTCTACGCGGTGGAATCGTGCGGCAAATGCACGCCCTGCCGCGAAGGCAGTTGGTGGGCCACCCGGGTGCTGGGCCGGCTGGAGAACGGCTACGGCCGGGAGCAGGACATCCCGGTGATGCACGACATGGGCACGAACATCATGTTCCGGGCGTTCTGCGCGCTCGCCGACGGCACCGCGTCGGTCATCAACTCCAGCCTCAAGCATTTCGGCGACGAGTACGAGGAGCACGTCCGGCTGGGCCGGTGCCCACTGAAGCCCGCTCCCGCCGGGGCCGAGGAGGTGGCCTCCTAGATGCCCGCCTCCGACCAGACCGTCACCCTCACGATCGACGGCAAGGAGGTCACGGTGCCCGCCGGCACGTTGATCATCCGCGCCGCCGAACAGGTGGGCGTCGAGATCCCGCGCTTCTGCGACCACCCGCTGCTCGAACCCGCCGGCGCGTGCCGCCAGTGCTACGTGCAGATCGAGGGCCAGCCCAAACTGGCGACCTCGTGCACGGTGGCCGTGGCGCCGGGCATGGCCGTGCACACCCAGAACACGAACGGGACGGTGCACGAGGCGCAGGTGGCGAACCTCGAGTTCCTGTTGTTGAACCACCCGTTGGACTGCCCGATCTGCGATCGTGGGGGCGAGTGCCCCCTGCAGGATCAGGCGTTGGCGTTCGGGCCGGGCGACAGCCGCTTCGAAGAGGCCAAGCGCACCTTCCCCAAGCCGATCCCGCTGTCTCCGCTGGTGAACCTGGACCGCGAACGCTGCGTGCTGTGCGCCCGGTGCACGCGGTTCTGTGACGAGATCTCGGGCGATCGGTTCATCGAGTTGTTCGATCGCGGGCCGGGTGAGCGGGTGGCGATCTCGGCGGGCGAAGACTTCCGGTCCCCGTTCAGCGGCAACACCGTACAGATCTGTCCGGTCGGCGCGCTGACCGCTTCGCCCTACCGGTTCGTGGCGCGACCGTTCGACCTCTCGAGCGTCGACACCGTGTGCCCGCACTGCAGCGCCGGCTGCAATATGAAGGTCGACGTCCGCCGCGGGGAGGTGGTGCGCCAGCTCGCGCGCGACAACTACGACGTCAACGACGCATGGCTGTGCGACAAGGGACGGTTCGCGTTCCGGTTCCCCGATGCGCCCGATCGCATCACGACGCCGCTGATCCGCGATCGCGGGCTCGAGCCCGCCTCGTTCGGCGAGGTGCTCACACGGATCGGCGAGTGGACCGACGGTGCGCGCGTCGCGGTCCTCACCGGCGGGCGCCTGATGGACGAGGACGCGTACGCGCTCTCCAAGCTCGCGCGCACGGTCTTCCGCACGAACGACCTCGACCACCGCCGGGCGGGCGGTCCCGAGAACGCGGAGCGTGTGGCGGCCGGGGCACCGATGGCCGTGACCTACAAGGACGTCGAGCGCGCCCAGGCGATCCTCGTGGTGGGACTCGACACCGAGCAGGAGGTGCCGATCCTGCACCTGCGCCTGCGCAAGGCCGCCAAGCGGGGCGCCAGGATCTGGGTGCTGCACCCACGCCGAACCCGGCTGCACGACGTGGCGACGCACGTATTGTGCGCGCCCGGCGACGAGGCGCGGGTCCTGGCGGGGGGGGTCGACGTCGAGCTCGACGCCGCGCTCGCCGCCCTTCGGGAGGCCGGCGACGCCGGCGTGGTGATCGCCGGCGAGCGTGACGGCGCTGCCGATCCCGCCTGGACGGTCGCCGGCGAGGTCGGTGCCAGGTTCGCGTTCGTCACCCGCCGCGCGAACGATCGCGGGGCGCTCCGAGCTGGCGTGCATCCCGCCTTGCTGCCCGGTGGCCGGACGTTCGATGAGGCCGACGAGGTGGAGCCCGCATGGGGTCCGTTGATGAACCGCGAGCCCGGCCGCGACAGCCACGCCATCCTGCAGGCCTGCGCCGATCGCGAGGTCGATGTGCTGTTCTGCGTGGGGATCGATCCGCTGCGCGACCTGCCCGACGCCGCGCTCGCGCGTCGCGCCCTGCAGAACGTCGAGCGGGTCGTGGTCCAGTCGCTGGAGCTGGGTTCGCTGGAACCGTTCGCGAGCGCGTTCCTGCCCGCTGCGCCGTTCATCGAGAAAGAAGGACACGTCACCACGTGGGAGGGCCGGGGCCAGCGGTTGCAGCCGATCCGCGGCGCCCAGGGGATCAGCCTGCCCGACTGGGAGATCTTCGCGAGCATGGCGCTGGCGTGCGGCGGCGATCTGGGGTTCGAAACGTTGGACGAGCTGCACGAGGAGATGGGTCCGCTCCTCGCGCCGCGACCGGTCGGAGCCATGAGCTCCGGCGAGTCCGGGGCGTCGGCACCTGCGGAACTCCAGCTCTTCACCTACCCGCTCCTGATCGACGACGGCCGGCTGTCCGAGCGCGCCGATGAACTCGAGGCCGCCCTCGGCTCCGCTCCCTTCGCGGAGATCCATCCCGAGGACGCCGAAGCGGCCGGGGTCGCCGACGGCGCATCGGTCATCGTTCGGACCGACGTCGGTGAGGCCACGCTGCCGGCGCGGGTCAGCGGCCACGTCGCGAGGGGTGCCGTCTTCGTGCCGTTCAACCAGCCCGGGTTCGCGGCCAACACCCTGCTCTCGGGTCGCATGACCGCGCCGGTCGAGCTGGCGGCCGTCGACGTCCCCGAGGCCGCCGAGGACGCCGGGTCTCCGAGCGCCGGGTCCGAACCGGTGGGAAGCGCGTCGGGAGGTGCGGCCTGATGGACTGGGTCGACTGGTCGGTCATGGTGGTGCGGGTGGTGCTGGTCTTCTTCGTGCTGCTGATCGCCGTGATGCTCTACATCTGGATGGAGCGCAAGGTGATCGCCGACATGCAGACCCGTGTGGGCCCGATGCGCGCCGGGCCCCGCGGCATGCTCATCACGCTGGCCGACGGCATCAAGCTGTTCTTCAAGGAAGGCATCACGCCCACGAACGCCGATCGGCCCGTGTACCTGATCGCGCCGATCCTGGCGATGTTCCCCGGGTTCCTCGCGTTCTGCACGATCCCGTTCGGAGAGCCCGTGGAGCTGTTCGGCCGCGTGGTGCCGTTCCAGATCACCGACCTCAACATCGGCATCCTGTGGGTGCTCGCCATGACCTCGATCGGGGTCTACGGCGTGGTGTTGGCCGGCTGGTCGAGCGGCTCGAACTACCCGCTGCTCGGATCCGTGCGCTCGAGCGCGCAGATGATCAGCTACGAGGTGGGCATGGGCCTGGCACTGGTCGCGGTGATCATGTGGAGCGGGCACCTGTCGATGTCGGAGATCGTCGCGCAGCAGTCGGGCAACTTCGCGCTCCACTGGCACGACGCCACCCTCTTCGGTGTGCCGGCGTGGAACATCTTCCCGCAGTTCCCCGCCTTCGTCGTGTTCTTCATCTGCGCCCTCGCCGAGACGAACCGTCCTCCGTTCGATCTGGCCGAAGCCGAGTCCGAACTGGTGGCCGGCTTCCACACCGAATACTCGGGGATCAAGTTCGCGATGTTCTTCCTGGGCGAGTACGTCAGCACCGTGACGATCGCGGCCGTCGGCGTCACGTTGTTCCTGGGCGGCTGGCACGGACCGTGGTTCGACGGGCCGCTGTCGTGGATCGGCCCGCTGCTGTGGTTCCTGCTGAAGATCACGGCGGTGATCTACGTGATGATCCTCGTGCGGGCCACGCTGCCGCGTATGCGATACGACCGGCTGATGCAGTTCGGCTGGAAGGTGCTGATCCCGTTCGGCCTGCTGTGGGTCATGGTCACCGGGCTCGTCGTGGTGATCCCGCAGGAGTACGGCAACCAAGGGAAGTTCCTGATGTTCGCGGTCATGTGCGGCACGCTCGCGCTGGCCCTGTTGCTCGCGCCCTTGTTCTCCCGGGCGGGCGCGCGATCCCGCAAGGAGGTGGGTGCATGACCGACGACCGCGATCCTCGTGAGCGCGGAGGGGTCTGGGACTCCACCGTGGCGATCGCCAAAGGCATGGGCACGGTGTTCAAGCAGACCTTCCGGCCCGACAATACCGAGCAGTACCCGAAGGAGATCGCGCCGATCCCCGAGCGTTCCCACATCGGGCGCCACCGACTCAACCGGCACGAGGACGGCCTGGAGAAGTGCATCGGATGCGAGCTGTGCGCCTACGCCTGCCCCGCCGATGCGATCTGGGTCGAAGGAGCGGACAACGATCCTGAGGCACCCACCAGTCCGGGAGAGCGGTACGCGAAGGACTACCAGATCAACTACCTGCGCTGCATCATGTGCGGCCTGTGCGTCGAGGCGTGCCCGACGCGGGCGCTCACGCTCACGAGCTACTTCGAGATGGGCTTCACCAGCCGTGAGGACGCGATCTGGACGAAGGAGCAGCTCCTCACCCCGCCGCCGGAGCTGGGCACCGACCCCGTGGACCGGGAGGGCTAGGAACCGGTGCCCCTCGACAACGTCGTGTTCTGGGTGTTCGCGCCGGTCTCGGTGGCCTCGGCCATCGGGATGCTCGTGATGCGCAACGCGGTGCACGCGGCGCTGTTCCTCATCGTGAACTTCTTCACGATCGCGGTGATGTACCTGCTGCTCGACGCACCGTTCCTGTTCGCGGTGCAGATCATCGTGTACGCGGGCGCGATCATGGTGCTGTTCCTGTTCGTGATCATGCTCCTGGGCATCGATCGCGGCGACGACGTGCACGAACCGTTGATCGGCCAGCGCCCCATCGCGGTGATCCTGGCGGTGGGGTTCGTGCTGGAGATCGGGTTCGCGCTCCGCGCCGGGGTCGGGTTCGCGACGCGAGCGCCCGAGGGGTTCGATGTCGTGAATCAGGGCGGCAACGCCCAGGCCCTGGCCACCGTGTTGTTCCGCGACTACTTCTTCCCGTTCGAGGTGACGTCGGTGCTGTTGATCATCGCGGCGGTGGCGGCGATGGTGCTGGCCCAGAGGAAGTCGCGCGCGATCACCCAGGCCGAGATCGACGAGCACCGTGCCGACCTCGATGCGCTCGGCCACACGAACCCTGGCGCACCGAAGCCCAGTGCCCCGCTCGAGGCGGGGGACCCTCGATGAGGACACCGATCGCCTACTTCGTGATGCTGTCGGGCATCCTGTTCGCGATCGGCTCGGTGGGCGTGCTGATCCGCAAGAGCGCGCTGTTGATCTTCATGTCGGTCGAGCTGCAGTTGAACGCCGTGAACCTGGCGCTGGTGGCCTTCAGCCGCATGAACGGCGACCTGCGAGGCCAGGTGCTGGCCTTCTTCTCCATGGTGGTGGCCGCCGCCGAGGTCGTGGTGGGTCTTGCGATCATCGTGTCGATCTACCGGCGCCGCGCCACCGTCAACGTCGACGACGCGAGGGAGCTCCGGTGGTAGCCGAGAGCATGGGACTCGTGCCGGACCCCAATCAGGCGATGCACTACCTGTGGCTGGTGCCGCTGCTACCGCTGATCGGCGCGGTGATCAACCTGTTCTTCGGCAAGCGCCTGGGCAAGGCCGCCGGTTGGCTCGCCGTCGTGATGATGGTGCTGTCGTTCGCCGTGGCGGTGCTCGCGGTGAAGGGTCTGATCGACGCGCCCGAGGGCGAGCGCCTATACCTCAGGCACCTGTCGGACTGGATCTCCGTGGGCTCCCTGCAGGTGAACTTCGACCTTCGGCTCGATGCGCTGTCGGCCACGATGATCCTGGTGGTGACCGGGATCGGGACCCTGATCCACGTCTATGCGATCGGCTACATGGACGGCGACGGCCGGTTCGGTCGCTTCTTCGCCTACCTCAACCTGTTCGTGTTCTTCATGCTGATGCTGGTCCTGGGCGCCAACCTGCTGGTCCTGTACCTGGGCTGGGAGGGCGTGGGGCTCTGCTCCTACCTGCTGATCGGGTTCTGGTTCGACAAGACGGCGAACGCCAACGCCGCGAAGAAGGCGTTCGTCACCACCCGGGTGGGCGACACGTTGATGCTCGTCGGGCTCGCGCTGGTGGTCATGAAGTTCGGCACGTTGGACTACGAGGTCATCTTCGGGACCGCGGCCTCGACGCTCACGAAGTCGGCGGCCACGGTGATCTCGTTGCTGCTGTTCGCCGGCGCCGTGGGCAAGTCGGCGCAGCTGCCGCTGCACGTGTGGCTTCCCGATGCGATGGCCGGCCCCACGCCGGTCTCGGCCCTGATCCACGCGGCCACCATGGTGACCGCCGGGGTCTACCTGGTGGTTCGGATGCACCCGGTGTTCGACCTGTCGCCGCTGGCGCTCACGGTGGTGACCGTCACCGGCCTGGTGACCGCGATCTACGCGGGCACGTGCGCGCTGGGCCAGGACGACATCAAACGGGTGCTGGCCTACTCCACGATCAGCCAGCTCGGGTTCATGTTCCTGGCGGCCGGACTGAAGGCGTACTCGGCCGCGATCTTCTTCCTGGTGGCCCACGCCTTCTACAAGGCGCTCATGTTCCTCGGCGCCGGCTCGGTGATGCACGGCATGCACGAGGAGACGGACCTGAAGGTGATGGGCGGCCTATGGCGACGCATGCCCTACACGGCGATCACGTTCACGCTCGGCGCGTTGGCGCTCTCCGGGGTGCCGCCCCTGGCGGGCTTCTTCGCGAAGGACGCCGTGCTGGAGATCGCCCAGTCGAACAGCGAGTGGGGCTACTACCTGCTCGGCACCGTCGCGGCCTTCATCTCGGCGCTCTACATGGGCCGCCTGATCTTCCTGGCCTTCTACGGCACGGCCCGCAGCGAAGCCGCCGAGCAGGCGCACGAGTCGCCGCCGGTGATGTGGATCCCGCTGGTCCTGCTCGCCGTCGGGGCCGTGACCGTCGGGGCGCTCGCCACCCATCCCGAAGGCTTGCTCGCTACCTTCCTGGAACCGATCTCGGGGCTGGTGCCCGAGGGGAGCGAAGGTCTGTCGACCCCGATCTTCTACGTCGTGGCCCTGCTGGTGACCTTCGGCGGGCTGGGCACCGCATGGTTCGTCTATGGATCGGGCCGGGTGGACTGGCTGTCGTTGCGGGTTCGCCTCGCTCCGCTCCATCGTCTCTTCGCGAACGGGTGGTACATCGACCAGTACTACGC
>JBKPMF010000122.1:0-2702 GCA_046732015.1 Actinomycetota bacterium | reverse complement strand
TGCGGACCGCGTGCTTGTTCCGAACGCGGCGGTCGTCGACGCCCTTCGCGCGAGCCAGCGTCAGGTAGTCCTCGCCCAGCACGTCCACCATCGACTCGCGCATCACCAGGTAGAAGGGTGCGAGCGCGGTGAGCGTGAGCGCGATCAGCGGCAGGAACAGATGGTTCCATCGGTCGAGGAGCCACGCCGAACCGGTCACGTCCGTGATCGAGCGGGCGCCCGACGCCGGGAACCACTGCAACACGCCGGCGAAGATCGTGACCAGCCCCGTGGCCAACACGAACGGCGGGATGCAGAACATCACCACGGAGAACCCGGTGGCCCCGCGATCGACGGGGCCGGCTCGCCGCCATCCTCCAAGCATGCCGATCGAGATGCCGATCACCGCTGCAAGCACCGTGGCGATGCCCACCAGGAAGAAGGTGGGCGGCGCGAACCGCCAGATCAGCGACCACGCGGGCAGGCCGCGACTGAACTCCTCACCCAGGTCGAGCGTCACCATCTGCTTGAGGAACACGACGTACTGGTTGGGGAAGACCGGCTCGTCCAGCGCATAGGTCTGCGTCAGCTCGGCCACCTTGTCGGGTTCGGTGGCGCCCGAGAACCGGCTCAGCACGTCGAGCGGATCGTCGGGAAGCAAGCGGAACAGCACGAAGTCGAAGCTCAGCACCAGGAACAGCGTGAGGACCGCGAGTGCCACCTTCTTGATGACGTAGCCACGCATGGTCGCTCCTCGTCGAGGGAGCCATCACATCATCGTGCCGCCGGAACGGGGAGCGCTATCGCTGGTCGTCGTCCAACAGGCGGCGCAGCTCGTCGTCGAACGCGCCCTCCCGGCGATCCGCCTCGACGATGAGCGGGACCGACGCCACGAAGATCAGCACGAATCCGACGCCGAGCAGCCAGAGGCCGCTGATCTGGAGGATGCCGACCACCGTCAGTGCGAAGCCGGCCACCATCAGCACCCATGCGGCCACCTCGAGGGTCCGGCTCGGGGCCGAGGGGGCGCGACGAGGGGAGGTTTCGGTCCTCATCCCGACCACCGTAGGCACGGTCCACGGACACGTCAACCGAGGGGGTGGGTGCCCACGTGTGACCTGAGGCTCAGCCCTGCGCGACGTAGTTCGTGGCGGGAACCTCGTTGATGTTGGGGCTGTAGTCGTCCACGTACGACTCGGTCACCTTCACAGGGCCGGCGAGCCTCTTGAGGCATGAGCGGGGGATCGAGCCGGTCCACACGGTGTTGGTGTCGTTGAACGTCAGCGTGAATCCGTCGCAGTCCACGATCGTCGTGCCCCGAACCAGGCTGGCCGCCCACGTGGGACCGGAGTAGCAGCCGCCGTCCATCTCGTACTTCGTGCCGTCGCGGTCGCGAAACTTCACGTTCAGGTACTTGATGTCGCACTCGCCACCGGGGGCGAAGATCTTGAAGACCAGCTTCTTGGCGGCGTTGTTCACCACGAGCTTGTCGTAGCTTCCGGTGCCTTGGACGGTCGCCGTGGCGGCGCCGGCCGGTGTTGCTCCGATCACCGCCAGGCTCGTCACCACGCACAGTCCAGCGATCACTCGTCGCATCTGCCTCTCCTTCTACGTTGCGGCGAGTCTCCGCCGGGTTCGGTTTGGGGCATCCTTCACTCGCGGGCAACCGGTGTCAATCAGCCGATGGGCGCAAGCTGTCGCGGGTCCGTGCCGGCAGACACCCCGACATCGGGATACGGAGCCACTCCTCGGTCGCTGGACCCGATCGCATATCGGATCCGGTGTGCGCTGCTTCCCGGGACGTCGCCGCTACATCCCCGCAAGCCGCTCGTAGTAGGCGCTCGCGATCTTGAGCGCTTGCTGCTCGGTTACCGATCCTGGAGGTCCGTGCACATCCACCGAGTAGACGGTCGAACCTTCGGTGAACCCCACCCAATAGCTGTCGAAGGGGTGTTCGTCGGCGGTCCCGGCGGTCTTGATCATCTGGGCTGTTGCGAGCCGGTGGACCCCACGCCCATCCGGGATGTCATCGACGTCGAAGCTGCTCCACTGCACGGCACAGCTCATGGGGCACGGCTTCATCGAGTCCGCTTCGAGCCAGTCGAGTGCGCCCGTCGCCGCTTCTTCAGAGTCAAGCTCGATGATGGAACTGAAGACGTGCGGCGCGGTCTGCGAATGCGTCGTTCCGAAGAAGCGTGCATCGGTACCCGCTCCCTTGAACCCGGCCTGGAAAACGCTGGTCACCTCTTCGTCGTCGGGGTCGATCGCGAGTTCGCTGAGGGTCGACTTGAAGTCGTCGAAGTCCGCCGTGATCTGTCGCTTCTCAACGGGATCAGCCTTGGTCCCGGGTGCGTCGACGGCGGTGAGGAATCGCTCCGCGAGCGGGACGGTCGAAGGCGCACCGGCATCGCCACTGGACTGCGCTGCGGGGGATGCCGCCCCATCACCGCCACTGTCGCAGGCGACGAGCGAGACGGCCGTCAAGGCCACAAGGAGTGGGATGGCGAAGCGCGCCGCCCTCGCGGCCCTCCGGTCCGTCGACGCCTTTCCCATGACCTTCCGCCTTCCTCGATGCCCGCCCATACTCGCACTATCGGCGTTCGGGCCGCTAGAGGCGAGGTCATGAGGTTCGCTGGATCGCAAGGAAACGAACATGAGTGACTGGGACTGGGACGAGACCGAGGAAGGCACAGACGACCCCTGGGCGGAGTAAGAGGCTCGAC
>JBKPMF010000121.1:0-3202 GCA_046732015.1 Actinomycetota bacterium | reverse complement strand
CGGCCGCCATGTCGATGTCGGCATCTGGCAGCACCACCATGTGGTTCTTCGCGCCACCGAGCGCTTGCACGCGCTTACCGTTCGCGGTGCCCGTGGCGTAGATGTACTTCGCGATCGGCGTGGACCCGACGAAGCTCACGGCTTCGACGTCGGAGTGCGCCAGGAGCCGGTCCACCACGACCTTGTCGCCCTGCACGACGTTGAACACGCCGTCGGGAAGACCGGCGTCCTTCAGCAACTCGGCGAGGTACAGGGACGCGCCCGGGTCCTTCTCGCTGGGCTTCAGGATGAACGTGTTCCCGCACGCGATCGCGTTGGCGAACATCCACATGGGCACCATCGCCGGGAAGTTGAACGGCGTGATGCCCGCCACCACGCCCAGTGGTTGCCGGATCGAGTACACGTCGACGCCGGTCGACGCTTGTTCGGTGAACCCGCCCTTCAACAGGTGCGGGATCCCGGTGGCGAACTCCACATTCTCCAGACCTCGCGCGACCTCGCCCATGGCGTCGGACAGCACCTTGCCGTGCTGGCTGGTGATGATGCGACCGATGTCGGCGCGATGTTCGTGGATCGACTCCCGGATGCGGAACAGGATGTCGGCGCGCTTGGACAACGAGGTGGCTCGCCAGGAGACGAACGCCTCACGAGCGACCTCGATCGCGGCGTCGACCTCAGCGACGTCGGCGAAGTCGACCTCATGCGTCTGTTCGCCAGTGGCAGGGTTGAAGACGGCTCCGGTGCGGCCGCTTTCCCCGGGTACGAGCTTGCCGCCGATCCAGTGGCTGAGGCGTTCCATCGGTATCAACTCCCAGCGCGGGCGGGGGTTCGGTCCCGCGGGCTCGGATGCGCAAGATCCCCCCAGCGGCTCGGGTCAGCCTCCCGGAACCGCCGCAGACGGGGTTGATGGTACTGAAAGCGCCGGCCGGTCAGGTGGCGAGATGCCCCGTGTACTCGTACTCGGCGGTCGAGACGCGGCACTTGCCGGTCTTCTGCGCCGCGCCGTGCGGGACGCCCTTCAGGGTCGCTTCGGCCGTGAACTTCGACACGATGAACTCCGAGCCGCTCGCCTCCGTCTTCGTCGGGGTGAGCGTGAAGATGTTCGTGGTCTCGAGGTCGTACACCTTGCCGTCGACCCCGGTGCAGGTCACCGAGCCCACGGGGGCGTCGAACCCGTACGTATGGGTCGCGTCGTCCCAGGTGACCGTCTGCGTCTGGATCTGCTTCGATTCCTCGGCATCGATCTTCACGGTGCCGCCGCACGGTCCGGTGTCGCAGTCGAGCGTGACGTCGTACGTGCGCGTGAACGAGTCGCCCACCTTGATGTCGGTGAAGTTCTTCTGTGCGACGACCTTCTTCACCACGTCGTAGACCCCATCGAGCCTGGCCACGGTCATCGGGTCCACGACGGGCGAGTCGCTGACCGACGCAGACCCGGTCGCCGGCTCGGCGGCCGACGATGCGGCATCGCCCCCGCCATCACTGCCGCACGCGGTGAACGCGAGCACGCCGACGAGCGTCAGCGCGCCCCATACGCTCGTTCGCTTCAACATCCAGGTCCTCTCCGTCGGTACAAGGGGGTTGACCCTATCGGGAACAGGGCGAAGAAGCGTCAGCCGAAAGGCTCAAGTCCGCTCAGCCCTCGGCGGTCCAGGTACCGCACGCTGATCTCGTAGGCCTTAAGCACCAGCGGCGTCCGTCGAGCGGAACCTGGGGACGAATCCGAAGCCGTAGCCGTGGTCGTCGATCACGGCACGCATGGCCGCCGATGTACCCCGAAGACCGATTCGAACGTCAGCCCACGAGGGGGGTGACGCCGCGCTTGCCGAGTTGATCGGCGATGATGCTGCGCTGCACCTCGGAGGTTCCCTCCCAGATGCGGTCGACACGAACCTCGCGCCAGAATCGCTCGGCGACGTTCTCGCGCATGTAGCCCCGGCCACCGAAGATCTGCACCGCGCGGTCGGCGACACGTCCCGCCATCTCCGAGGCGTAGAGCTTGGCCATGGAGCACTGCGCGTGCTGCAGCTTCACGTCCACGCCGCGGTCGATGTTCTTCGCGAGCTCGTAGGTCATGAGGCGCGCCGCCCACAATTCGGTGAGCGAGTCGGCCAGCATGTGCTGGATCGCCTGGAACTCGAAGATCGGCTCGCCGAACTGCACGCGCTCCTTCGCGAACGCGGTGGCCTCGGTGATGAGGCGGTCGGCGGCCCCGCAGCAGCGCGCCGCGATCATCAGACGCTCGTACCGGAACCATTCGTAGGTGAACGCCATGCCGTCGCCTTCGTCACCGACCAGGTTGGCGGCGGGCACGCGGACGTCCTCGAACGCGACGAGCGGATGGTGGTCGGCGTACGTGTGGGTGTAGGCGGGCGTGCGCACGACCCGCACGCCGGGCGCGTCGACGTCGACGAAGAACATCGCGTGCTCACCCTCGTGCTCCCCGCCCGCGATCTTGGCCTGGAAGAAGCAGTAGGCGGCGTGGTTGAAGCTGGTCACGTGCATCTTCACGCCGTTGAGCACGTAGTCGTCGCCCTCACGCCGGGCCGTGGCCTCGATCGCGTCGACGTCGGAGCCGGCGCCCTCTTCGGTGATCGCGTAGCACTCGTGCATCTCACCGCGGATCGTGGGCTTGATCCAGATGTCCATCTGGTGCTCGCTCACCACCGCGGGAGCCCACGCCGGCGGCGTGTGCACGCACCATCCCAGGGCGTTCGTGACGCGCCCGAGCTGCTCGGACACCAGAACCTGCTGGAACGTGGTCATCCCGGTGCCGCCGAGTTCGACCGGCATGTTCATCGCGAAGAGGCCGAGCTCGATCGCCTTGTCGTGATGCTTGGCGCGTTCGGACCCGGGGATCTCGCCGTCGTGTTCCTCGGCGTACTGCTCCCACGGGATCAGGTCCTCGTCGATGAACCCCCGGGCGCGTTCCTGGATCGCGCGATCGTCCTCGGACATCGGGTAGGTGCTCATGGGGCGGAGTGTACCGCGAGGGTTGAACCGTCGTTCAATCGGCGTCGAGCAGCCCGAGGACATCGGCGAGGACGGCCATGCGATCGAAGTCCTTGGGCATGAAGGGCTGTTGATGGCCGGCCACGACCGTGAGGTCGATCTCCGGACAGGTGTAGGCGGTGGTGCCCCACCAGCCGTCGTGACCCCACCACTCGCGATCACCGGCCGAGGCACGGAACAGGAACATCGC
>JBKPMF010000120.1:0-8330 GCA_046732015.1 Actinomycetota bacterium | reverse complement strand
CGAACCGTGGGAACACGCGGTACGGAACCCGATCTACACCGGTTCGGACGGGCGGGCGCACGTGCCGGACGGCGCGGGCCTGGGCATCGAGCTCGACCAGGACATGGTGGAAGCAGCCACGATCGAGCGGGTCGCCGCCGGCGATCCGCGATGACCATCGGCACCGACGACCAGGAAGGGGCGAACGCGACGATGCGGTTCGAAGGGCGAGGAGTGATCGTGACGGGAAGCTCCCGCGGGATCGGGCGCGGCATCGTGGACGCCTTCTTGGACGAAGGGGCGAGGGTCCTGGCGACCGACGTGCTCGGCGAGGAACTGGCGCAGATGCGCGACGCCCATCCCCACGTGGATCGCCTGGCGGTGCACACCGCCGATCTCGCCGACGTCGAACAGGTGCGGACCATCGTGCCCGCGGCCGCCAACCTGCTGGGCCGCGTCGACGTGCTGGTCAACAACGCCGGCCTGCAACCCGATCAACACGCGCTCGACGTCTCCACCGAGCACTTCGACGCGACATTCGCGGTCAACGTCCGGGCACCGATGATGTTGATGCAGGACGTCGTCCGGCTGTGGATCGACCGTGACACGCCCGGGGCCATCGTGAACATCGCCAGCGCGAACGCGTTCCAGAACGAGTCGCCCGAGTCGATCTACAACGCCTCGAAGGCGGCGCTGGTGGCGCTCACGAAGGCCTACGCGCACGAGTTCGGCCATCACCGGATCCGCGCGAACGTGGTGGCGCCCGGCGAGACGATCACGCCCGAAGCCGAACAGGACATGGCCAAGGACCCACGCGAACGGGAGCTCGTGCAGCGCTACCTTTCGAAGATCCCGCTCCAATACGCCGGCACCCCCCACGACCAGGCGATGGCGGTGCTGTTCCTGGCCAGCGACGACGCCCGGTTCATCTCGGCGCAGACGTTGATCGTCGACGGTGGGGAACTCGGCGGCGGTAGCTGGTACGACGACGCGGACGCACCACCACCGCCGCCCGAGGACCGGCCGGTGACGGGATGAGCGAGACCGACGCCACGATGCCCGCCTTCCCGGTCGTTCGGACCGACCTGCCCGGGCCCCGAAGCCGGGCGCTGTTCGACCGGCTCGACCCCGTCCACATCGGCACGCTCGACCACAGCGAGGTGCCGTTCGTCGAGGCCCGCAAGGTCGACTGGACGATCGAGGATGTGGACGGCAACACGTTCGCCGACCACTGCTCGGCGTGGGGGTCGACCCCGCTCGGCGCCACGCCTGAGGCGGTGCAGCGAGCGGTGACCGAAGCCCAGCTCAGGTACGGCATGGAGATCAGCAACTACGTCGCCACTGAACCGGTCGTGGCGCTCGCCGAGCGATTGGTGGAGATCGCGCCCCCCGGACTCACCAGGATCTCGATGGGGGTCAGCGGCACCCTGGTCGTGGAAGCCGGCGTGAAGCTGGCGCGCGAAGCCACCGGCCGACCCATGATCCTGTCGTTCTACGGCCAGTACCACGGCGAATCCACCTACCTCACCGCGGGCATGTCCACCGACCTGTCCGAGGTTCCCACCCAGCACGCCCAGTACGTCGCGGGTCTGGTCTTCGCGCCCTACCCCAACCGGTTCCGGGCGCCGTTCCATTCAGGGCCTGGCCCCTTCGACGACCAGTGGTACCTCGATTACCTCGAGGAATGGGTCCTGGTCCATCAGGTGGAGCCGACGCAGATCGCCGGCGTCCTGATCGAACCGGTGCTCGGCGAGGGCGGCATCCTGATCCCGTCGCAGGGGTTCTGGGACCGGCTCACCGACATGTGCAAGCGCTGGGGCTGGAAGCTGATCCTGGACGAGGTCCAGACATGCATGGGCCGGTGCGGCACGATGTTCGCCGCCGAGCGGTTCGGGCTCGAGCCCGACATCCTGCTCTTGGGCAAGGGGTTCGCCGGCGGCGGCCAGCCGATCGCGGCCGTGCTCGGCACCGAAGACGTGATGGCGGGCTCCTCGCTGCACCTGGGTGGGACGTTCGCGTGGACGCCGGCCGCGGCGGCGGGCGCGCTCGCCAACATCGACGCGATCCTGGACTCGGGGGCGCTCGAGAACGCCATGCGGCTCGAGGCCATCGCGCTGGAGGAGCTCGCACCCGCGGTCGAGCGGCACGTGCAGGTGGGGGAGGTCCGCGCCGCCGGCGCGTTCGTAGGCATCGAATTCGTGCAGGATGCCGAGACGCTGAGGCCGGCGCCCGCCTTCCACCGCGAGGTGAACCTCGCCGCCGTTCGCCGGGGCATCCTGGGCATCACCCAGTGGGGGAAGTGGATCTACCGGCTGCAACCGGCGATCGACATGCCCGAGGAACTCTTCCGGTGGTCATGCCGGCAGATCGTCGACGCGATCGACGAGGTCGCCGCCGACCCACCCGCCGAGTCGGCATCGCTGCTCGACCGCGACGGCCCGTAACGCGCTTACGGGACCAGCGGACGGCGGAGCGGACTCCCGCGTACACCGAGGTCGGCGATCGCCAGGAACTCCTCCCCCACGCAGGCCGCGGCCACGAACTCCAGGTTCGGGCCGCAGAACGCGATGTTCGTGGGGGCGTTGAGGTGGATCGCCTCCCAGTCCTCGACGACGGTCTCCACTGTGCCGTCGGGAAGGATCCGGTCGATACGATCCGGGGTGTAGTGCGCCACGTAGCAGCGTCCTTCGGTGTCGAACGCCACGCCGTCGGGCACGGTGTGGAACAGCTCGGCCATGACGGTCGCCTCCCCCGCCGAACCATCGGGCGCGATCGGGATGCGCCAGACGCGGCCGCCCTCGGCATCGTCGGGATGCGATTGCGCCACGACCACGGCACTCCCGTCGGGCGTGAGGGTGATGCCGTTGGGATAGCCACCCACCGCGGTCGTCCACACGGTGGTCTCGCCGCCGGGCGCCACGCGGAAGATCGCCGGGTTCTCCGAGCCGGTGACGTACATCGTGCCGTCGTCGGCGAACACCGGCGAGTTCGGGTCGTCGATCGCCAGGTCAGGCGCCCCCTTCGTGTAGGTCTCGACGGTGCCGCTCGCCGCGTCGACACGCACGACCTCCTCGCGGTGCCAGTCGCAGGCGTAGACCCGGCCGTAGGCATCGACCGCCATCCCGAGCACGCTGCCGCCGGTGTTCGCGACCTCGCTGATCGCCCCCTCGAGCGTCACGGCATAGATCTGCCCGCCCTCGCCGCCGCAGTAGATGCGCTCGGTGAGGGGATCCCAGCAGAGCGCCTCGGGATGCTGGAGCGGCCGCGCGAGTTCGCGGAACACCTCCCTGGGGTAGACCGGTTCGGTGGGATAGCCGGTCACGTCTCGCCCCTGGCGCGCTTCATCGCGTCCTTCACACCGTCCACGTCCAAGGTCATCTCGAAGAAGCCGATCTGCGCCTCGTACACGCCGTCGTCGGCTTGTTCCTTCACCTCGTCTTCGAACACGTGCAGCACGGGGAGTCCCAACTGAACCCCCGCCAATGGACCCACCCAGGCCGGATCTCCGTCGCGGACGGTCTCGGCGGCCACCTCGACGGCTTCCGCGTCGGCCGCGCCGAGCATCACCACGATGTCCGTGTCACCGATCTCGTCGATGATCCGCTTGATCAATGCCTGGTTGTCGGGGTCCATGGCGCCCGACGCCGTTCAGACGAAGCACTCCGTCCTGATCTCGATCACCTCGGCGCCGGCGCTGCGCGCCACCTCCGCGATCGCTTCGCCCGGCACGCTGTCGCGTTCGCCGAGCGCGATCACCTTCTTGCCTCTGAGCTCCATGTGGTCCTCACCCCCTCAGGTGTTCCGGGATCGGCGGGCCCACCGCGGGCGCGCCGTTCATCAAGCTGACGATCAGCTCTTCGATCTGGTCGGGCGTCGTCGCGTTACTCGTGAGCCGTCCCACTTCGACGCCGTCGCGCAGCGTCAGGTAGGCCGGCAGACCCGCGACCCGGAGGTCGCGGCAGACCTTGCGGTTGTCGGGCGCGTTGACCTTGAGGAACCGCACCTTGTCGCCGTAGGTCTCGGCCAACGCCTCGACCGCCGGCATCAACGCCAGGCACGGTTGGCAGTCCGGTCCCCAGATGTCGACGAGCACCTCGCCCTCGCGGCTGAGGTCGTCGAACGTCTCCACGGTGGCCTCGATCATCGGTCCTCCTCCATCGGTGTTCGGCATCTGTGTCGGTCACGCTTCCAAGGTCACGGACACGCCGTCCCACAGCCGCGTGAGGCGGCCGAGGAACAGCGAACCCTTCGCGATCAACATCGTTCGCTGCAGCTCGCCGGCGCGCATCGCCGTGAGCGCGTGGGGGATCCACGGCACCGCGCTGGCGATGTGGCCCTGCGTCGGCGAGAAGCCGGGCATGCCGTGGGCCCTGGAGAACCCGGCGATGTCGCCGCGCTCCAGTTCGCCGCGAACCACCCCGAGCCCTGCGAGCATCTTGTAGTTGCGGTCGGCCACGTCGCCGCCTCCCTGCGGTTCGGTGATCTCCGGGTTGTGGATCTCCGTGGCGTAGGTGTCGACGTCACCGATCCCGATGCCGATCGCATCCAACGGCGAACCCACCAGGGCTTCCAGCTGCGCCTGTGGCGCGGCACCGGCGTCCACCGGCATGCGTCCCACGGCGTCGGTCCGCACGATCGGACCGTTCGACCCGTCGGCGGGGTCCAGCAGCACCGCCATGCCAGCCAGCACGTCTTCGATGATGGGGAACCCTTTCGACAGGGCGCCTTCGAACTTCATGCCCAGCTTGCCCATCGACCCACCGGCGACCACGACGACGCGTTCCTCGATACCGGCCTCGATCAGAGCGGCCGCCACCACGAGGGCATGCACCGGCGCCGCACAGAAGGACTTCACGTCTATGCCGCTGGCATTCGGCAGGCCGCAATGCTCCGCGATCGCCTTCGCGACGTTGCCGCCGCCCCGCTGATAGCGATCGCCCACCGCCTCTTCGCCGCATCCGATCGCGTGGGTGACCGTCGCCGGATCGACGTCGCCCTGCTTCAGCAGATGCTGCAGCGCGTGGACCCCGCTCGCCTTGATCGACAGGTTCTCCAGCAGGACACCCGGCGTGAGCGATTCGTCCAGCTCGTGGTCGCCCGCGAACGCCCCCACGACCTCCTGTCCGCGGTAGAGCGGTAACTGCCCCGGCTCGGGATCGACCCCCATCCGCGCGAGCTCGAACTGGTCCACCTCGGCGAGGAGGGCGTAGAACGCGTCCTGGTCCATGATGTCGCCGGTGGGCCCGGCGGTGCTCGCCCCGTCGACCGGATGCGCCCACCAGTCGCGAGGTGTCTCCCACAGGTCGGCCGGCGCGAGGTTGCCGATGAACACCTGGTTCGGTGCATAGGCGACCGCGTCCTCGAACGAGCGCAAGGCACCGCTCAGCCGCTCGAGCTGCTGTGGTTCACGAGCGGGCTTCGACCCGTAGCGCACCAGATCCGGGACGTGCTCCAGCACGAACGAGGCCGAGACGACGGCGGCACGGCGCCGGTCGGTCATGTGAGCTCCCAGATCGTGGTGGGCCCGACCTGGGTGCCGAGCATCTCGAGCGCACGCTCCACGATCGCCACCCGAAGTTCATGCTCGTCGCCCGCCGCCAACGACGGATCGCCCGTGGGCGAGGTGATCGAGACGCCCCGCAGGATGCGGTTCGTCCCAACCATCTGCGCGATCGTGGGCAACGCCGTGATGAACACCGTCGTGATCCCTTCCCTCTCGAATTCCTTCGCCAGCGTTGCCCCGCAACGCGTGCCTGTGCCTCAGGTGCCGGTGAGGACGACCGCACCGACCTTCGCCTCCAGCAACTCGGCCGCGATCTCCTGGCCGAACTTGGCGGCGGTGGCCACCGGCGTGTCGACGCCGGACGTGGTGTAGAACGCATCGTGCAACGAGCCGAACGCCCCACGGCCTTCCAGCTCCCGAGCCGCGTCCAGCGGCACCAACCGGTTCGGATCGGCGTTGCCCGCTGTGGTGTCGAACCCGGCGTGGACGGATTCGTAGGTCCCCGCCGCGAGCGAGTCGACGCCACCGATCGGGTACCGGAGCCACACGTTGGCATGCCGTGTCGGCAGCTGATCGGGGTTGCCTTGCGGCACGCACCCCGCTTCGGAGACGAGCGCCAGTCGGACGGACGACACGTCGGCCACCGGCGGTGCGGGAACCACCCGGTCGCCGGTGGGTCCCACCTCGGTGCGAACGTCGCCGGCGAGCTTGGCCAACAGCAGCCCGATCGCGCGCTCCGCGCCGGTTCGGTCGGATGTCGTGTTCGACCGCAGACCGCGAGGCAGGTATCCCTCCTCCTCGGGACCGCCGACCGGCTCGCCGGCCGCGAGGCGCACCGCGATCCCGGCCATGACCGGCACCACCGTGCGCATCGCCGCGACGTTCGAGCCCGTGGGGACGACGTAGGCGGCGCCCTCGGCCGCCATCACGCCTGGGGAGTCAGGCGTCATCGCGGCGACCACCGGGATCCCACGGCGGCCGGCCTCGCGCGCCAGCACCCCGCACGCGTAGCCGTAGCGCCCCGAGCCGAAGGACGGGCCACAGATCAACACGTCGGGCCGAGGTTCCTCGAGCCAGGCGAGCAAGGTCGCGAGGGCGTCGGCCTCGTGCTCGCCGAAATGGTCGTCCCCGCACGCGAGCGTCACGTCGGGCGCGGCGCCGGCGGCGGCCAGCGCCCGTCCCGGACCCTGTGGCCCGTCGAGACGAACGGGCCCGTGGCCGGCCGCTTCCTCGCCACCGAGGCCCGCGAAGAACTGGTTGAGGTAATGGACGATCGTCATGCCGGCACCGCCGTCCAGGCCGCGTCCCCGGTCTCGACGCACGCCGCCACGTAGGCCCAGGTGGGCACGGGCTCCCCCACGCGCGCGGCGCCCACCGATCCGATCACCGTCTCAGGTGTCCACGGGTCGACGAGCTCGTCCTCGTTCCCGGTGCTCACCAGGCAATCGGCCTCCGGGACGTGATCGGTGAGGCCCCCGTTCGTCTCGCACACCAGCGCCGTGGTGGCGATGCCGGCCTGTTCGCAGGCCCGCACGGTCAACATCGTGTCGGTGTGGGAGTTGCCCGAGGAGAACGTGGTGCAGATCACGCCGTCGGCGCCGAGGGAGGCGGCGAGCTGGGCCGACGCCAGCGCCGACCGCTGCTTCTCCTCGGCGGTGTCGAGGTAGCCGAGCGCGATGATCAGCCCGGCGAACCGCAACCGCTCGCCGTGACCCGCGAACAGGGCTCGCAGCAGCGCGTTGTCCTGGTAGATCGCCGTCACGTTGCGCACCCCCGCCCAGTCGTAGGCGCCGTTCGTCAGCGCCCCGTCCAGGATCGAGCGAGGATCGAAGACCGTGGGGTCGAGATCATCCATCGCCTCCCCTTGGAAGAAGGTGTCGACGAGCGTCCCCTCCGAGGCCACCTGCAGGATCGGCACGATCGCCGGGAGATCCGCGGACGCGGGGGGCAACGGCCAGCCGTAGCGCGCCACGTCGTCCGGCTCCTGGCCGACCGTGGTGGCGGCGAGTTCGCGCGCGACCCTGGCCGTCTCGCGCCGGATCGCGGCGTCGACCTCGGCCATCGGCGCACCGTCGACCGGCACGAACCGCAGCACCACGTTGGCGGTGGCGCCGAAGGGGCTGCGATCGGCTCCGGGTCCCGCCATGTCCACGATCGAATCGGGGAACTCCTCGGGGATCACGTAGCCGGGGGTGAGCCAGTCACACGAGTTCACGACCGCGACGCCCTGCAACCGGTTGGTGCGGCCTGCGCCGACGTCGGTGGCGGGACCGAGGATCCCGGGGAACGTCGACGCCGGATCGTCCGCCTTGACGGTGGGCAGCACGACATCGAGGACGTTGGAGATACGAACCGGCTCGCCGGGGCGGACGACCTCGACCGTGGCCTCCGCCAGCGCGGGTTCCCCCGCTCCGACCGCGAGCTGCGATGACGACACCGTGAGCGTGGTGGCGTCCCGCCCTGTCTGCGTCCCCTCGACGATCCTGTCGATCCCGAACGTCGCGATCTCGAGATCCGTGACCGTCGATGACACTGTCGACAGTTTACCGCGTTTCGTCGGTCGGCGGGAGCTCGCTCGGGTCGGACGCGGGCGGCAGGACGTAGCCCCATTCGGGGAGCCACGATGCCCACGCCTGGACACCGGCGTGGACGTCCGCGCGTTCGTCCAGCGGCACCAAAGCCGACAGGCGAAGGTCCCCCGGGCCCTGGAGCTGGTAGCGGACCACCGAACCCTGGAACACCTCGTCCAGCACGGTCACGGGAACACCGGCGTCACCGGCGGGCGGCTCCGTCGGGGAGAGGCGAACGTGCTCGGGCCGGACCACCACCACCGCCGGAGAGCCGGCCG
>JBKPMF010000119.1:0-15920 GCA_046732015.1 Actinomycetota bacterium | reverse complement strand
GTGCAACACCACCACCAGCGCCGCGGTGGCCACCACCGCGACCACGCAGCCAGCGACCGTCTTCCTCATGTCCTCACCCCTATGGGGAGCTGGTCCCAGACCCAGCCTAGGCGGTGAACTCGAGGCGTGGGTTGATCATGCGGCGCTCGCCGCGCTGTTCGCCCAGGACGCCCTCGACCACGACCCTGGTGCCGAGCGAGAACCCACCGATGCCACGGCGGCCCATGAAGACGACGACCGCTTCGCCGGTGCCGTCGGAGATGAGCGCCTCGAGCGACTCGTGGCCGCCCACCGGCAGGACCGTGATGCGCTTGATGACGCCGGCCACCTTCACCTTGGCGCGGTTCGGCGCCTCGGCGATCAGCACGGTGCCGGGAACCGAATCCGCCCAGTCGCGGATCTCGGCGGCCAGGCGCGCCTCGTCGCTCTCGGTCAGTCGATCGAGCCAGCGACGAAGCGCGCCCATGCCCTGATGCCCTCGGTTCCCTCGGTCGGTGCGGGGCCGCCCCTAGACGTTCGCCTTGGGGGCGTTCGCGGCGGCGATGTCCTCGCGGAGCTCGGACTCGCGGGACTTCGACACGTAGATCGCCACCGCCAGCACCACCGCGATCACGACGCAGATAGAGACGCGGAGCGCCGTGTCGTCGGCGTGCGACACCACCAAGGGGGCGATCAGCAGGGCCACCAGGTTCATGACCTTGATCAGCGGGTTCAACGCAGGGCCGGCGGTGTCCTTGAACGGGTCACCGACGGTGTCGCCGATCACGGCCGCCTTGTGGCTCTCGCTGCCCTTGCCGCCGTAGTTGCCCTCCTCGATGTACTTCTTCGCGTTGTCCCACGCGCCACCGGCGTTGGACAGCATCACCGCGAGCAGCTGGCCGGTGAGGATCGCGCCGGCCAGGAACCCGCCCAGGGCTTCGCCCTTCAGGAAGAAGCCCGCGAAGATCGGCGAGAGCACCGCCAGGAGCCCCGGGGTGGTCAGCTCGCGCAGCGAGGTCTTGGTGCAGATGTCGACCACGGCGCCGTAGTCCGGCTTCTCCTCGTAGGTCATGATCCCGGGGTGGTTCCGGAACTGCTTGCGGACCTCCTGCACCACCTGGCCTGCAGCGCGGCCCACCGCACGAACCGCGAGCGAGGAGAACAGGAACGGCACCGAGCCGCCGATCAGCAGGCCGACGAGCACGTCCGGTTCGTCGATGCGGATGCCGTTGAAGATGAATCCGGCACCGCGGAGCGCCTCCTCGAACGAGCCGAACAGCGAGGTGGCCGCCAGCACGGCGGTCGCGATCGCCATGCCCTTGGTGATGGCCTTGGTGGAGTTGCCGACGGCGTCGAGGCCGCCGAGGATCTCGGCCGGACGTCCCTCGAACTCCCCCGACATCTCCGCGATGCCCTGGGCGTTGTCCGAGATCGGACCGTAGGTGTCCATCGAGACCACCACACCCACCGTGGTGAGCATGCCCATGCCCGCGAGCGCGATGAAGTAGAGCCGCTCGGCGGTGGAGCCACCCAGGTAGTAGGCCGAAACGATGGCCCCGGCCAGGATCAGCGCCGAGTACACCGTGGACTCCAGGCCGATCGAGATGCCGGACAGGATCGTCGTGGCCGGTCCCGTGACGGTGGACTCCGCGATCTCCTGCACCGGCTTGTACTTCGTGTCGGTGAAGTACTGCGTCAGCACCTGGATCACGGCGGCGAGCACCAGGCCGATCGAGACCGCGATCGCCGGCTTGTAGCTGTCGAGGTAGAGGCCGGAGATCACGAACGCGGCGGCCGCCGAGATGAACGCCGAGGCGAAGAAGCCCCGATTGATGGCCTTCATGCCCGACTCGGTCTCCGAGCGGGGCGTCACCATCAGGATGCCGATGATCGACGTGATGACGCCGACCGCGCGGATGAACAGCGGGAACATCACGCCCGCGATCGCGCCCTGCTCCGAGCCGGCGAAGGCCGAGGCTCCCAGGATCAACGAGGCGATCAGCGTCACCTCGCTGGACTCGAACAGGTCGGCCGCCATGCCGGCGCAGTCGCCCACGTTGTCGCCCACGTTGTCGGCGATCGTCGCGGCGTTGCGCGGGTCGTCTTCGGGGATCCCCTGCTCCACCTTGCCCACCAGGTCGGCGCCGACGTCGGCCGCCTTGGTGAAGATGCCGCCGCCCACCCGCATGAACATCGCGAGGAGCGCGCCGCCGAAGCCGAAGCCCACCAGCACCGCGGTGGCGTCCTCCTTGTAGATCAGCAGGATCGCGGTGGCGCCGAACAAGCCCAGGCCCACCGTGAACATGCCCGCCACACCGCCGGCGCGGAAGGCCAGCTTCACGGCTTGGCGCAGCCCCGACTCACGGGCGGCGTTGGCCGTGCGCACGTTCGCCCGCACGGCGAGCCACATGCCCACGTAGCCCGTGACCGCCGAGAACCCCGCGCCCAGGATGAAGGCGATCGAGCGTCCGAACCGGATCGAGAACTCCGAGTGCACCGCCTCGGCCGAGACCGGCAGGATGAAGAACAGCGCCACGCCGATGATCACGACGAACACGCTGAGCGTGCGGAACTGCCGCGACAGGTACGCCGAGGCACCTTCCTGGATCGCCTTGGCGATCTCCTTCATCTTCTCGGTTCCCTCGGACGCGGCCAGCACGGCACGGACGAGGTAGTAGGCGAAGACCAGGGCGATCAACGAGATGCCGAGGATCACCCAGAGCGCGGTGGTATCGGATGAGCCGAAGACGACATCGAGCGATCCGCCCTCTTGGGCAAGCACGCCGGACATGGAACCTCCTGTTTCGGGGATCGGGGCCTCTCTCCAACCCGGCCGGGGCCGGGAACGCGGGCAAGTATAGGGAACGGACCCCCCGCGCGACCTACGCCGAAGGGAGGTCTTCTATGCTGCCCAGCGGTGACGTTCGAGGGCTCCTCGCTGTGGAAGGTGCGCCGGAAGGTGGGCACGGACCTGGTGCTGTGGCCGGGCGCCACCGTGCTGGTGCAGCGCGAGGACGGCAGGGTGCTGCTGGGCCTGCGAGGTGACACCCACGACTGGGCCATGCCCGGCGGCGGCGCCGAGGAGGGCTCGAGCTTCGCCGGGACGGCCGTGACCGAGCTCCGCGAGGAGACCGGCCTGACCGCCGATCCCGGCGACCTCGAGGGGTTCGCCTCCATCTCGGAGGCCGGCAACCACCTCGTCACCTACCCCAACGGCGACCGAACCCACTACTTCGGGATCTGGTTCCTGCTGCGCCGGTGGGAGGGCGAACCCACCCCCGACGGGACCGAGATGCTCGAGCTCGAGTGGTTCGATCTGGCGACGCTGCCCGAGCCGATGATGGGGTCATCGTCCGTGGGGTTCGAGCTGTTCGCGGCGTGGCAGCGGACGGGACGTTTCCAGGCGCGTTAGGTCCGGTTGGGCGCGAGCCGAAGCACGACGTAGCCCGCGATCCCGGCCACCACCGAGGCCGCCAGGATCGCGATCTTGGCCTCCTGCAGGATGGCGCTGCGTGGGAACGCCAGCTCCGCGACGAACAGCGCCACGGTGAACCCGATCCCGGCGGTGAAGCCCATGCCGGCGAGGTCGCCCCACCCGACGTCGCCGGGCAGCGTCGCCGCGCGCGACCGCACGGCCGCCTGGCTCCCCAGGAACACCCCCAGCGGCTTGCCCACCACGAGCCCGACGAAGATGCCGATCGCCACGACGTCGGTGGCGGCGGCTCGGATCGTGGCCGACGACAGGACGACGCCCGCGTTCGCGAGCGCGAAGACCGGCAGGATCACGAAGCTGGTCCAGGGCAGCAAGGCGTGTTCGACCCTCGCGAGCGGTGAGACCGATTCGCGCGAGAGCCACGCGAGGCGCATCCACGACGGTGCGTCGGCATCGGGAGGGTCGGGATGGTCGGTGGTCTCGTCCGCGATGCGCCTGGCCTCTGCGCTCACCGCCTTCGGCCGCTGGAAGGGGGTGGCCGGCGCCAGGATCCCCAGCACGACGCCGGCGATCGTGGGATGGATGCCCGCCTCGAAGGTGGCGTACCAGATCACGGTGCCCAGCACGACGTAGAAGGCCAGCGCTCGCACGTGCGCGCGCGCCGCCAGGAGCGCCAGCCCGACGCCGCCCACCGCTACCGCGAGCGGGACCCACTCGATGCCCCCCGAATAGAAGAGGGCGATCACGAGGATCGCGCCGATGTCGTCCACGATGGCCAGGGTGAGCAGCAACGGCTTGAGGCTGGGCGGCGCGAACCGGCTCGCCAGGGTCAACGCCCCCAGGGCGAACGCGATGTCGGTGGCCATCGGGATGCCCCAGCCTCGAGCGTTGTCGCCGCCGGCGATCGCCAGGTACAGCAGCGCCGGCACCACCATGCCGCCGATCGCGGCCAGCACGGGCAGGATCGCGGCCCGGAGCCGGCGGAGCTCCCCGGTGACCAGCTCGCGCTTGATCTCCAATCCCACCACCAGGAAGAACAGCGCCATCAGCCCGTCGTTGACCCAGAACTTCAGGTCTTCCTCCAGGTCGATGAACGAGCCCACGTGCACCGTGAACTCGGTGTGCCACAGGGCGTCGTAGGCGGCGCGCCACGGCGAGTTGACCCAGATGAGCGCCGCCACGACGGCGGCCAGGAGGAGCACGCCACCCGCGGTGGAGGTGTGCAGGAACTCCTGGAGAGGGCGCACGACCGTTCGGGGCACGAACCGATCGGAGGACGCCCAGGCCGGCAGCAGGTGGTTGTCGCCTCGTGGTTCGGATGGTTCCGGCGTTCCGGGCCCGCCGACGTCGTCGCGCATGCGTCCTCTCCCGCCGACCCGTCTTCCCGGCACACCGTCGTTGCGGCCCATGCTACCCCAGCCATCTGGGCTGCTCAGCTGCTGATCGGAGTTCTCCCGAAGTACACCGGAGCCTCCACCAGCCGTCACAGAACCGACATGGCCAGATGTTTGGCGGGGCCCCGGGGCGCAGGTACGCTCGTCGCGCTTTGGCAGAAGGTCAGCACGCTCAGTCATCCCCCCGCAAGACCCCGCTCTTCATCATCGGCGGGATCGCCGCGGTCGCCCCCCTCGTGGCGGCGATCTTCGTGTTCACCGGGGGCGGCGACGGTCCGCTCGGGATCTCCGTGGGCAACGACACCCCCGAGACGCCTGAGTTCACCTTCAAGGTCCAGAAGGGTCCGGTCGTCACCACCGCCGAGGGCGCCGACCAGCAGAAGGCGGTCGCCGCCGCCGCGCCGGCCTCCAAGGCCGTGACCGCCGTGCTGGACACCTTCTTCACGGAGGCCTTCCTCGATCCCGCCAACTGGCAGGAGGGCGACTACGAGGAGGCGCTGCAGGTGTTCTCGGCCGACGCCCGAGCCGAGGCCGAGCAGCAGCTCGAACTCCTCACCGCCGGCACCGAGGTGAGCGGCCTCGAGACGATCCGGCCCATGGCATCCACGGTGAAGACCGAGGTGCTCGTCGACCCCAAGAACGTGCCCGCCTCGGTGATCGGCATCGTGAAGTTCCAGGCCAGCGGCGTCGAAGGATCCCAGCGCTTCGTGTTCAACAGCAAGGGTCAGTACACCCTGCAGAAGATCGACGGCGACTGGACGATCGTGAGCTTCTCGGTGAGCCGCGCCGACAAGGAAGGCGCGGCCGGCAGCGCCACGCCGAGCTCACCGGAGGCGTCCTCGTGAGGCGCCGCGCGATCTTCGTCGTGATGGCCCTCGCCACTTGGGTGGCCGGCTCCGCCCTGGGAGCGATGGGCGGCTCGGTGGCCGCCACCGCGCAGGGCTCCGGCATCGTGGTGGGCAAGGCCCACGCCGGCTTCACTCCGTCGCTCACCGGCACCAAGCCCATCGTGCTGCTCATGGTCGGCAGCGGCGCCCGTCCCGGCGACGACGTGGAGCATTCGCTCGCCGACTCGCTGCACCTGGTATTCATCAACCCGGCGAAGCATCGCGCCACCCTGGTGGGGATCCCCCGCGACTCCTACGTCCCCATCCCGAACCACGGCACCAGCAAGATCAACAGCTCGCTCTTCTACGGCGGACCGGCGCTGCTGGTCGACACGATCGAGAACATGTCGGGCGTCACGATCGACTACTGGGCCATCACCACGTTCTGGGGCTTCGAGGACATGATCGACGGCATCGGTGGCCTCACCATGGACGTGCCGTTCGCGATGTCGGACTCCTACGCGCGGGCGGACTTCCAGCCCGGCGTGCAAGAGCTCAACGGCAAGGAGGCCCTGGCGTTCGCGCGCACGCGCCACGACCTGCTGCAGGGCGACTTCGGCCGCCAGGAGAACGGCGGACGGCTGTTCCTGGCCTCGCTGGCGCAGTTCCAGAAGGAGTACAAAGCCGATCCCAGCCGGCTGTTCGTGTGGCTCGGCTCGGGCATGCGCAACATCGACACCACGGCGCCGCTGTCGGAGGTGATGGCGCTCGCCTTCACCGCGTCGCACATCCCGGTGAAGAACGTCCAGAACGTCGTGCTGCCCGGCAGCGCGGGCATGTCGGGTTCGCTCTCGGTGGTGTTCCTCGACAGCGCCCGGAAGACGGCGATCTTCAACGACGTGAAGACCGACGGCATCCTGCTGAAGAAGAACGTGCCGCCCAGTCCCACCGCCGGCGAGTAGCGCTAGAGCTTCGTCAGCACGTAGGCGACGTAGCCCACGTAGAACACGCCTTGGAACATCAGCAGCGGCGCGGACAGCCGGCCGCGGATCCGCAACGTGAGCCACAACACCCCGCCCGCCGCCAGCGCGGTGAGTGCAGCCACCAGGGCCGGACCCTCCAACACCCAAGGAGTGAGCAGCAGCCCCACGGTGACCGGGAACGAGGACTGGAACACCATGGCCCCGGTCATGTTCCCCATGGCCAAGGTGTCCTTGCCGCGCCGGATCCAGATCACCGAGTTGAACTTCTCCGGCAGCTCGGTGGCCAGCGGGGCCACCAACAGCGAGAACGCGAGCGGTGAGACGCCGAGGTCCTGACCGATCTGGTCGACGGCGATGATGAACAAGCGCGCGCCACCCACGATGCACGCGAGCGCGATCGCCACCTGGATGAACGGCAGGGCCGTGCTCCGGTCAACCGACCAGGCCGCCAGCCCCCGCCGCACCCGCCGCCACCACGACCACAGGTAGAGCGCCCTGATCTCGCCGCCCGCCTCGACCTCCAAATCGTCCTCGCCCGGCGAGGTGAAGTGGCGGCGCACGTAGTAGGCGTAAGCCACCACGAGCACGATCGCGAGCACCACGTGCAGGGTCTTGACGTGGATCAACCCGGCGATGAGCGCCAGCGTGTAGAGCACCAGGAACGTCCCCAGGTCCTGGCGGATCACGCCCTTGTCGATCTCGAGGTCGGTGGAGGCGCGCCGTGCTCGGATGGACAGGACGGTCACGGCGATCACCACCATGGCCAGGGTGGTGAGCATGAACGGCGCGCCCAGGATCGCGCCGGTGCCGATCTCCTCCCCCGCGTCCTTGCCCGACAGGATCGCCACGATGGGCAGGAGCGTCTCGGGCAACGCGGTGCCGACCGCGGCCAGGACCGACCCCACGGCGCCTTCCGACAGGCCGAATCCCTCGCCGATCCACTCGATCCCGTTCGTGAACAGCTCGGCGCCCGCGAGGATCACGACCAGCGAAGCGATGAGGACGGGCCACGGCATGAGGGGCGTCATCGTGCCAGCCTCGATCCCATGCGTCACACCTCGGATCGCGGCGCCCACCGACGCGGATGCCCGTGGGCTTGCTAGGCTCGGCAGGCATCGAAGGGGAGTAGTCCACAAACGGGGACGTCGTCATCACGGCCGCATCAGCGGTCCGGCGCCTCACCGCTCGCGGGGACGAGACCTTCCAACTGGTTCCTTCGCCGGTTCAGGGAGGCCGAGTGACGACCCTTCGCGACGATCTCGACGACGTTCACCCGCGGCGTGCCAAGGTCTCCATCGCGATCGCCGTGCTGCTCGGCGTGCCGGCGATCGTGCTCCGCGCCACGACCCCCGAGCTGGCGCATCCGCTCGAAGCCCTGCTGTACGGCATGGCGATCGTGGGAGCGGCGTTCCTGCTGTCGTGGGCGGCCGAGGTGGCGCAGTTGGACATCTCGGCGGGCCTCGCGATCGCGATCTTGGCCCTGATCGCGGTGCTCCCCGAGTACGCCGTGGACTTCGTGTTCGCCCGCAAGGGCGGCGAGTCGTTCGCCCAGACGGGCGCGGCGTGCCTGCCCCTGGACGGCGGCACCGAATCCCCGTGCTCGCTGGCGCTGGCCAACATGACCGGGGCGAACCGGCTGTTGATCGGCATCGGCTGGACCATGGTGGTGTTCGTCGCGTTCTGGCGGCTGCGCGCCAAGGGCAGGATCGTCAAGGGCCAGCGCTGGGGAGGCGTGAAGCTCGATCGCGAGCACTCGATCGAGATCGCGTTCCTGGCGATCGCCACGATCTACTCCCTGACGCTGCCGCTGAAGCATTCGGTGACCTTGTTCGACTCGGTGATCCTGATCACGATCTTCGTGCTGTACACGGTCCGGGTCTCGCGTGCCCCCGCCGAGGAACCGCACCTCGTCGGACCGGCTCGCTACCTGGGGACCTTCTCCACGGTGGCCCGACGCACCACGGTGATCGCGATCGCGGTGTTCGCGGCCGCCCTGATCCTGATGAGCGCCGAGCACTTCGCCGAAGCGCTCGTGGCCAGCGGGGAGACCCTGGGGGTGAGCGAGTTCCTGCTGGTGCAGTGGATCGCGCCGCTCGCGTCCGAGGCACCGGAACTGCTGGTGGCGGGCCTGTACGCCTGGCGGCTCAACACGAGTGCGGGCCTCGGCACGCTGGTCAGCTCCAAGGTGAACCAGTGGACCCTGCTGGTGGGCACGCTGCCGATCGTGTTCGCGGTGGCGGCAGGGGGGTTCCACGGATTGCCGCTCGACACCGTGCAGCGCCAGGAACTGTTCCTCACGGCGGCGCAATCGTTCTTCGCCGTCGCGGTGATCTCGAGCCTGTCGATGTCGTTGCGCGAGGCCGGCATCCTGTTCGGGCTGTTCTGGTTCCAGTTCCTGCTGGGCGGGATCGTCCCGGAGGCACTCCACGGCGTGGAGCGGATCGCCGTCGGCGTCCTGTATCTGGTCCTGGGTGTGGGCGTGCTGCTGCGCGAGCGGGGCCAACTCCGCGGGCTCTTCAAGGACGGGTTGACCGCGTCCTACGACGAACTCTCTGCCGAACGCGCGGCCGACGCCGCCGGGGACGCGGCGACACCCGGGTAGCCTTGGCCGCGTGGACCCCCGCGCCTTCCTCGACGAGCTCACCGCCGACACCGACATCGCCAGCTCGCTGGTCCACGTGCAGCACCTGCCGGCGCGCGCGCCTGCCATCGAACCGTTCCCCGACGGCCTGCCCGACCTGCTGGTCTCGCGGCTGGGCCTGACGGGCGTCCGCGGCCTGTACCCGCACCAAGCGGACGGACTGGCGGTCCTGCGCGACGGCCGCGACCTGGTGATCGCCACGGGGACCGCCAGCGGCAAGACGCTGGTGTACAACGCCGCGTTCGCCGAGGCCGCCCTGACCCGACCGAAAGCGACCGCCCTCTACCTCTACCCCACGAAGGCGCTCGCCCGCGATCAGCTGCGGGCCGTCCGGGCGCTGAAGCTCCCTCAGGTGAAGGCCTCGGTCTACGACGGCGACACCCCCCGGGCCGAGCGTCCGCTGATCCGCAAGAACGCGAACCTGGTGATGACGAACCCGGACATGCTCCACCTGTCGTTGCTGCCCGACCATGCGCGGTGGGCCGACTTCTTCTTCCGGCTCTCGATGGTGGTGGTCGATGAAGCGCACGTGTGCCGTGGCGTGTTCGGCTCGCACGTGGCGATGGTGCTGCGGCGGCTCCGGCGGCTGATCGCCCACTACGGCGGCACTCCCCGCTGGTGCCTGGCCTCGGCCACCGTGGGCAACCCGGGTGAACTCGCGACCCGGCTCACGGGCATGACCTTCGAGGAGATCACCGATGATCGATCGCCCCGTGGCGAGAAGCTGTTCGCGTTCTGGAACCCACCCGTCGTGGACGAGGACACCGGCCAACGGCGCAGCGCGTTGAGCGAGGCGTCGTGGCTCATGGGCCGGCTCGCCGACCGCGACGTGCGCACGATCGGGTTCACGCGATCCCGGCGCGCCGCCGAGCTGCTGGCCGAGTTCGCCAGGCGGGACGTGTCCGAGGCGACGACCCGTGCACGGATCAAGAGCTACCGGGCGGGCTACCTCGCGGAGGATCGGCGCCGGATCGAACGCGAGCTCGCCGACGGCGACCTGATCGCGATCGCCTCGACGAGCGCGCTGGAACTGGGGATCGACATCGGCACGCTCGACGCCGCGGTGCTCACCGGCTACCCCGGGACACGCGCGTCGATGTGGCAGCAGGCGGGGCGCGCGGGGCGGCGGGACGGCGACGCCCTGGCGATCCTGGTCGCCCAGGATGACCCGCTCGACCAGTACTTGGTCAATCACCCTGACGATATCTTCGAGCGGCCGCCGGAGGCCGCGGTGATCGACCCCACGAACCCGTACGTCCTGGAGCCTCACCTCCGCTGCGCCGCCCGCGAGGTGCCGCTCCGCGAGGAGGAGCTCGGGTTCTTCGGCGACCTCCCCGACGTGAAGAAGGCCGTCGAGCGCATGACGGATCGCGGCGACCTGGTGGAGCGAAGGGATGCCTGGCACGACCGCGGCAAGGACGCTCCCCACCGCGCGGTCGACGTGCGGGCGGGCGGTGGTCACGTGTACTCGATCGTGATCGCCGGCACCGGCGAACTGCTGGGCACCGCCGACGAACACCGCGCCTACGCCACGCTGCACCCGGGCGCCGTGTACCTGCACATGGGCGAGCAGTACCTGGTGGACGAGCTCGACCTGGTGCAACGCGTGGCGGTCGTGGCGAGCGCCGACCCCGACTACTACACGCAGGCCCGCGACGTCACCGACATCGAGGTGGCCGACGTGCTCTCGCGGACGAGCATCGGCGAGGTGGAGCAGTCGTTCGGATCGGTTCGCGTCACGAACCAGGTCACCAGCTTCGTGCGCAAGCTCGTGGCGACCGGCGAGGTGCTCGACGAGGTGCCGCTGCCGTTGCCGCCCGTCGAACTCGAGACCCGCGCCGTGTGGTGGACGATCCCGGTGAGCGTGCTCGACCGTGCTGCGGTGGGCCCGCGGGATGTCCCGGGTGCGATCCACGCCGCCGAACACGCCGCGATCGGCCTGCTGCCGTTGGTGGCTACCTGCGACCGGTGGGACATCGGCGGTGTCTCCACGCCGATGCACCCCGACACCGGGATGACCACGATCTTCATCTACGACGGCTATCCCGGCGGCGCGGGGATCACCGAGCGCGGGGCCCGCGATGCCGACCGCTGGCTGCGCGCCACGCTCGAAGCGATCCGCCAGTGCCCGTGTTCGCGAGGCTGTCCCTCGTGCGTGCAGTCGCCGAAATGCGGCAACGGCAACGAACCGCTCGACAAGACCGGTGCGGTGTCGCTGCTCGCCGCGATCCTCGGCGAGCACTGGGGCTGACCGCTCCGGGACGAGGGACAACCGGCCTCCCGCATCTGCCGTATCGCCCCGCGGGTCGGCCCGGCGTAGCGTGCGTCCCCGAACCGAAGAAGGTCCTTCCCCCCAGGAGGAGCCGAACGGCCGATGGTTGGTCTGGTGTTGGTCGTGGTGGCGTCGGGGTTGTCCATCCTCACCCTCGAAGCCGTCGCCGAGAGCGCCCCCTCGGGCGCCCGCGAGCTCGTCGTGTTCGGCCACGAGATCGCCGCTCCGGGAAGCCCGGGAGGCTCGTGGATCCTGATCGGCCTCGCGGTCTCCGCAGCGCTCGCCTGGTCCGCGGCCGTCGCATGGTCGCGCGGCCGTCGGCTCGAGCGCCGGATGGCCGCGGAGCTCGACGGCCGGCGAGACCTACCCCCTCGCCGTGAAGCGACGCGAACGGGGCACAGCTCCGCCAGCGCGTCGCCCCCGCTCGGGCTCCGAACCCCGTCCCCGCCTGAACGATCGGGCACCGATCAGCCCACACGCCGTGACGAGCTCGCCGCTCGTCGCGCCCGGCGCGCCACCCACCCGGCGAACTGATCCAGGAGGACCACGTGACCACCGCCTTGCTCGCCCTCGTGGCGACCCTGTGGACCGGCGCGACCGTCGAGGCCGTCACGCGAACCGCCTCGGCCCCCGGCTCGGTCGTGATGGTGGCCGGCAGGACCTTCGTCGCCTCGAGCTCGATCCGTCTATGGCTGGCGGCCGGTGCCGGGGCCGTCCTCGTGGCGCTCTGGTGCCTCACCGTGTGGTCGTTCGCGCGCCGGCGCGCCCGCCGCGCCTCGGCGTTCGAGCCGGCCGAGCACACCGTCGATCCGATCCTGCTCGCCCGGGTGGGCTCGATGCAGCTTCGGGTCGAGGAGTTGCAGGAACGGGTCCGCCTGCTCACCAACGAACGCGCGGTGCTGCGCCGGGAGCTGCAACGCACGTCTGAGTACGACCGCGTGGTGCTCCTCGAGGGCCCCGATGGGCCCACCGATGCCGACGTCCTGCGCCCGATGCTGGACCCCGTGGTCAGCGACCTCGCCGCGGAGCGGCGCGAGCGCGAACCCTCCTAGCCCGACCTACGGTCTACGTCGTCCGGCGCTAGGCCCGGCCTGCAAGCGCGTGATATGAACGTCGGGTGTCTCGTCTTCCTCGCAGATCCGTGCTCGTCGTGCTGCTCGCAAGCACGATCGTGGGCGTGGGTTCGATCCCCGCATCGGCCCATTGTTCGCTCGGGCCGTTCGACGCCGCCATCCGGTTCTCCGACAACGTGTGGGTGGGGGAGGTCGTCGACGGTAAGGAGATCGACGATCCCCGGACGCCGTACGCGCTGACGCTACGCGTCGACGACGTGCTCGCAGGCGAGGACCCAGGAGCGGAGACCACGATCCTGGCCATGCCGTGCAAGAAGCTGAACGGCATCGCGCCGTCGACGATCCCCGACTACGTGGGCATCAAAGGGGTGTTCGCGATCGCCGACGTCCCCACCGGCTTCTTCTACGTCGAGACGTTCCAGCCCCAGGGCGATCCCGTAGCGGCTGCGGAGGCGGTGCTGGCCGACCCCGACCCGTTCGATGCGTCCAGCTCGGCACCGGTGCCGACGGTCAGTCCCGTGGTGGCGGCTCCCGCGGCCGTTCCGCAGGACGGTGGATCCTCGGCGGCCGTTCCGGTCGCGATCGGAGCGATCGTGATCGTGGGAGTGGGTGGCGGGTTGTTGCTGCGCTCGCGGTCGCGACGAGCGCACGCCTCACAGCGCCGTGGCCCAGCGAAGGCCCGGCCGGCCCAGAAGGCAGGCCCCAAGGCCAAGACCGGCACGAGCAAGGGCGGCCAGAACGCGAAGGCTCGCCGCTAAGCCACCGGGGACTTCGCGCGCCCGGTGGCTCTGCCGAGCATCGCCATGACGCCCTGCTTCTCCTCGGGCGTGAGCCCGAAGAACAGGAACGCCGCGTAGTACGCGGCCCCGCCGATCAGCGCCGTGCCCAGCAGGTCGATCCCCCAGCGGGGACCTTCGAGCACGGCGTGCACCCCGAGCATCACCGTGGCGCCGATCACCGTGGGGATCAGCAAGCGTGCGTAGTACCGGTCGTAGGGCTGGATCCGCACGAAATGCCACACCAGGTAGAGCCGAAGCGCGTTCGAGAACACGAGCGCGAACGCCTGGGCGATCGCGGCGCCCATGGGGCCCAAGTGAGGCACCAGCACGATCGCGATCACCAGGTCGAGCGCGAACGAGGCCGCGTACACCACGAGGTCCCACCCGGTTCGACCCACCATGATGAGCACGAACCCGGCCGCCCCCACGCTGACGTTGACCGTCTGGCCTATCAGCAACACCCGCAGCCACGCGGTGCCGCTGTCGTAGGAACTTCCGAACACCTGCAGCACCGCGGCGGGCGCGATCAGGAAGAGCAGGAGCAGCGGGATCGTGCCGCCCAAGGTCCAGCGCGTGATCTGCTTGAACAGCGCGTTGAGCCGGTCGCGGAGCCCGCGTTCGTACAGGTCGGCGACGAACGGGCTGAACATGTACGAGACCGCGGTCAGGAACAGCACCAACGCCTGCGCTACTCGGATCGAGGCGGCGTACACGCTCACCTGAGGGTCGTCGGGCAGGTAGTGCGAGAGCACCGCGAGGTCGGTATAGAACAGGGCCTGGCTCAGCAGTGCTGCGGGGGCACGCGGCGCGCCGTAGCGAACCAGCGCCCCGGTCTCGCCCTCACCGATCGACTCCGGCGTGAACGTGCGCGTGGCGTGCCGCCATGACACGAACGCGATCGCGGTGGCCAGCACCCACGACAAGCCGTAGGCCCACGTGGTGACCGCGACCGTCTTGTCGATCGCCGCCCACAGGACCAGCGTGATCACGATCCATCCGACGGACTGCCCGATCCAGTACGCATACAGCGTGTGCCGCATGATCTTCAGTCCGCGGCTGCCGCCCAGGTACACCTGCGCCACCGCCACGAAGATCAACGCGATCGCGGCGGCGCGCACCGAGGCCGACGGGACGTTGAGCAGATCGCCGATCGAGCCCGCCGCCAGCAGCGCGAGCGCCGCGACCACCACGCTGACCACCACGGCGATCGAGACCGCCAGACGCACGATCGGCCGGGATCGACCCTGGTGGCCCTGGCCGGTCTCGATCGCGACGCGCCGCACCGCCGCCATGTCCATGCCGAAGCGGGTAGCGGCGCCGGCCACGAACGCCAGCTGGGTGATCAGCGTGATCTGTCCGAACGCCGGCGAGCCTTTCCCGAACGCGCGCGCGATCAGGATGTTCATGCCGAAGCTGGCGATCACGAAGACGCCGAGACCGACGATGTTCTGCCCGGTGCCGGCCAGGATCGTGCGGCGATCCCGAGCCTCCTCGGCGTGGTCGGGCAGCGCCGCGTCTTCGGCTTCGGCGGTTCGGAAGGCTTCGTCGGGGGTTCCCAAGGCGGCCCCAGTATCCCGGACCGAACCACCGCTGACCGACATCCCGCGATCTCGTCACACGGAATGCATGAAGTCCCACTCTCCATGGGACGTGCGGCCCATGGCATCTGCTGTCGATGGGCCCAGGCTGGAAGCGAGAGGCGGGAGGAGGTGGACGAGGGTGCGGACCAGGATGACGATCATGGGGTTGGTCTTGGCAGTGGCCGTCACCGGGCTGGCCGTGGCGGTCGTCGCCGTCGTGGTGCTCGGACCGGTGCCCGGGCTCGCGCTCCTCGCGGCGTTCGCCATCGCCGTGCTCGTGGTCTACATCACCTGGATCGGACCGTGGCACCGTCGGTGGGGCGCGACTCCCAACGAGGTCGCCATGGCGATGCCCGGGGACAACCTGCTCCCCGCGCCCGCGGGACAGACCACACGCGCGGTGACGATCGGGGCGCCGCCGAGCGCGATCTGGCCGTGGCTGGTGCAGATCGGTTACGGCCGCGCCGGCTGGTACAGCTACGACCGCATCGACAACGACGGACGGCCGAGTGCGACCCGGATCGTGCCCGAACTCCAGGAGCTGGACGCCGGCGACCGGATCGAGATGGTGCCCGGCATGGGCCCCACGGTCCGGTGGCTGGACCCTCCCGGTTCCTGCTCTGCGGTGGCGAGCGCGACACCTGGTGCCTCGGTCTCTACCCGAACGGTGACGGCACCACGCGGCTGGTGAGCCGCTGGCGTCAGGCATGGAAGCGGGGTCCGGCGACCGCGTTCTGGCTGCTGATCTCCGACCCCGGCGCGTTCGTGATGGAACGCAAGATGCTGCTGAACCTCAAGGGTCGGGTGGATGCGTCGCGGGCGCCGTGACGGCGCCGCAGCTCCCGGCCGGAACCTGCGCCGCGGGACAGAACGAGCCCGGCGAGCGCCTTCACGGCGCTCGCCGGGCTCGTTCGGTGGACTAGCAGCGGAGCTAGAAGGTGGCGCGGCCTGCGCACACC
>JBKPMF010000118.1:0-4728 GCA_046732015.1 Actinomycetota bacterium | reverse complement strand
CGTCCGCGCTGGTCGTGGTGGTGAACACCGGCGTCGAGGGGACCGATTCGCCACCGGCGTTGATCGCGATCACCCGGTAGGCGTAGCCGGTCCCGGGAGTCAACCCGGCGTCGGTGAACGAGGTGACATCCTGGCCCGACGTGCCGATCGTGGCCCACCCGGTTCCGCCGTCATCGGAGCGCTCGATGCGATAGCCGGTCTCGGTGGGGACATCGTCCCATTGCAGTGTGATCTCGGATGAGGACTGCGCTTGAGCCGTGAGCATCGTCGGCGTCGCCGGCGGGTCGAGGATGGTCGTGGCCGACGCGACCGCCGACGGCACCGAGTCCACGCCGTCGCGAACCGCGATCACCCGGTAGTAGTAGGTCGTCGCCGCCGACAGAGCCGAGTCCGTGAACGCGGTGACGTTCTGTGGGACGTTCGTCACGGGTGCCCAACCTGACGCCCCACCTTCGGTCGAACGCTCCACCCGGTAGCTGGATTCACCAGCCGTGTTGCTCCAGGCCAGATCGATCGTCGATGCCGAAGCCGGGGTCGCGGTCAGCATCGAGGGCCCGCCGGTCGGCGCGACGCCTGCCTGGTCCGTCGTGGTCGGGTCATCGATCGACGGATCCGTCGGCGTGGATTGCGACTGCGCATGCGCGCGTTGGTCGGCTCCCGGGTTCGAACGCTCCGGAACGCTGCCCTGGCGGTGTTCGCGAAGTGGACCGGCAGCGTCCTCCGACACCGGTGCCGCCACGGCAGTGACTTGTCGATCGGGGCCGATCCCCAGGTGCGTGGCGATATTGCCCAGAGCGGAGCCGACGACGTTGCGCGCGCCTTCATTCGCCATCGCGGTGCCGGCCACGACCATGGTGGCGAGCACCACCGGCGCGATCACGCGCCGACGTCGCACCCGTCGTCCGGCCCAGGGGTAGGACGACGCATGGTGCGGCTCTGCATGCCACATTGCCTCGAGGTGGCGGAGCTGCCGAAGCCCCCGATATCGGTACCCGGCGGCGCACGCCGCGAACACGACGGCGATGACGAGGTCGAGCGCGACGACACCCGCAAGGGTCCACAGCACGATCTTCAACACGCCCCGAACCCTATCGGGAAGGGCCCCTCACGCGCAGAGGGTCATCGTCCCTACAGAACGACCGCGCTGCGGTTGCGCGTTCAGGCGCCGCCCATGCCCTCGACCACGCGTTGCAGGGCATGGAACACGGGCCGCAGGGCGTCGTTGCGAACCAGCCACCATCCCAACGCCGTCAACCCCACGGCCACCACGATCAGGGCGAACGTGAGCGTGATGACCGCGTCGGCGCGCGAACGCGGCTCGGGCTCGTGGGTTCGACCTTCGAACAACTCCCATCGCGGGGCCGGCTCGCTCCACATGGAGAGAGCGTCCCCCTTCCGGGGCGCCCGCGAACCAGACCTTCGGCTCTTTGCGCCGCCGGAAGCCCTAGGTCGTTCGACGCTTACGCGATCTTCACCACGTCGGCCTCGCCCGGAACCAACGACGCGCTCGTCACGAAGACGTGCTGGCGAGTGGACGCGACCGCCGTCGGCATGAACAGCCCGCCGGCCACGACCTGGCAGTCACCGGACGTGACGTCGCACGCGTTGACGGTTCCGCCGGTGGGCTGACCGAGCTCGACCGCGAACCAGCTGGCTTCGTCGAACTCAACCACGTGCAGGGCGCCGTCGCGTCCGAAGCCGAGGTCGATCACCGAGGTGAAGCCGTCGGCCACCACGCTGCATGCGGGACTGGTGCCGCACTCGGCGTGACGCGTGCCGGGTTCGATCCGCCACACCTTCGACTCACCGGTCGGGGCGGGGAAGCCCTTCAGCTCGCCGACGTAGTAGGCGCCGTCGGGACCCACGGCGACGCTGGTCGCCACGGGCTGAGCGGGGATCATGTCGGGCAGGTCGCAGATCTCCTGGTTCTCCGGCTCGGCGTAGGGGCATCCGACGAGCGCCTTGGCGTTGTCGGTGGACACGAGTTCCGACGGCAGGGTGGCGACCCAGTCGATGTGTCCGTCCTTGCGGACGAACAGCAACGCGTTGGCGGCGGCGTCGGCCACCAAGGCACGCCCGTGCGGCAGCGTCGCCACGTCGAAGGGGTTGGAGTCGATCTCGCCGCCGTCGGGGTTGACGTTGGCTTCGAAACGGCCCAGGTTGGCGCGCCTGGTCACCAGGCCGTCCCGGATGCGGTAGAGCCGTGCGTCACCCGCACCGGTCACCGCGTGCATCGAGCGCTTCGTGTACGGAGCGACGTCGGTGATGTTCGGCAGCTCGGCGATCAGCGTGCCGTTGCCACCGCGCAGCTTGACCACGCCGGCGCCGGCGTCGGCGACCAGGAGGCCGCCTCCGCGAGCAGCGCTCAGCCCGAAGAGCGGCGTCGCGAACACATAGGTCGACTCCGCGCCGGCGGCCGCGTTCGCGGTCTGCGGGATGAGCAACAACGCGGCGACCGACACGGCCACGCGGAACAAGGTGGTGCGGACGGATCGATGCATCGGGGGCCCTCCATACGAACGGATTCCAACGGACGAGTCGTTTCTATGTCGCCGGAACGCGAAGCGTCAAGGGTCAGTAGGTCGTCATGCGCCCGGCGATCGTGTCGGCCGCCGAGGGTTGATGCTCCGAGCTGATCGTGATGGGGCACCGATACGTGACGCCCTCGGCCGTCGTCGGCGCGACGATGTTGACCGTGAGCTTGACCTGCTTGTTCGGCTTGGACGCCGGGAACGGGAAGGTCAACGTGCCGTTCTTGAACTCGGTGGTGTAGATCGCCGGTCCGAACCGGGGACGCTTCTGGAACCCGGCCACCACCGCGTTGACCACGAACCTGGGCGTACCGCGGCAACCGTCGACGTGGATCACGTCGTCCCGTCCCACACCGTCGTTCTCCAGGATCAGCCAGAACCGCACGCCCTCGCCGTCTTCCATACGCACGCTGACGGTCTGCTTCTTCGCGGTGCTGTTGTAGAGGTTGTTGCCGTGCCAGGGGTGCGGCGGCGGGTTGATCGTGCAGCCGGTGCTGAGGCCGCAGAGCTTGATCCACGCATCCGGACGGTAGGCACGGGCGAACACGGCCCGCACCGATCGAGCGGTGTCCATCGTCACCGTGCACCCGCCCGAGCCCGAGCAATCGCCCTTCCATCCCACGAAACTCGACGTGGCGTTCGGCGTGGCGGTGAGGGTGACAATCGTTCCGCCGGAAAAGTTTTCCTGGCAGTCCGTTCCACAATCGATCCCCGCAGGGTTGCTGGAGATGTTCCCGTCGCCTTTGCCCGCCTTGGACACCGTCAAGGGGAGCCCGCCCCCGGCGGTGGCGGCGGGGACCGCGATCAGGGAGGCACACACGGCGAGGGCGAGCAAGACCACGATCGATCGTTTCGTCATGGTCGGAGTATGGCTGCGGGAACGCGGTTGCTCAAATGCCGGTATCAAGCGAGCCGTGGGTTGCGTCGATGGGCAAAGGACATGAACGCCCCAGAGCGGTTCCTGCGCGACCGATCCGCCATGACCGTCTTCGTCGTGGCCATGGTCGCGGTGGCCGCGATCGGCTGGCTCGACTTCGTCACCGGGGTTCGCCTGAGCTTCGGCCTCTTCTACCTGGTGCCGATCGCGGTGGCGACCACGTACGCCGGCCGATCGTGGGGCTTCGCCGTGGCCGTCGCGTGCACGGTGGTGAGCCTGATCGGCGACCTCGCGACCGAGACCGGCGCCGGCGTGATCCCCTTCTGGAACGCCGCGATGCGGCTGGGCGTGTTCGTCGTGGTGGTGGTCGTGTTGGCGAAGCTGCGCGCCGCCCATCAACTGGAACGCACGCTGGCGCGCACCGACTCGCTCACCGGCGTCGCCAACTTCCGATGGTTCGAGGAAGAGGCCCAGCGCGAGATGTACTCCTCCCGTCGCTACGGCGGTCCGCTCTCGCTCGCCTACCTGGACCTGGACGATTTCAAGCGCATCAATGATGAGCGAGGACACGCCGCCGGCGACGAGGTCTTGCGGGCGGTCGCCGATGCCTTGCGCACGCACCTGCGTCCCACCGACCTCGTGGCCCGGATCGGAGGCGACGAGTTCGTCGTGCTGTTGCCGCACACCGATCGCAGCGGCGCGGAGGACGCGCTCGGCCGCGTGCAGCAGGACCTGGTGGCCACGCGCGGGATCTCGTTCAGCGTCGGCGTGATCCAACTGGATCGGGCCGTGGGCTCGATCGACGATCTCCTGGGCCGGGCCGACGAGAAGATGTACGCCGCGAAGCAGGCCAAGCACGCGCATCGCGCCGTTCCCGTCGACGTCACGGGTTGAGCCAACGGGCCCTATGCTCGGTCGATGGATCGCGATCCCGTCCGCCGGCCCCGGATGCGTGGCATCTGGGCGCTCGTCCAGATCGGTGAGTTCATCTTCGTGCTCGGCGTGGCGGCCCTGCTCTTCGGCCACGCACCCGGGCTCCATCCGATCGCGCGAGCAGGGCTCCTGTTCGGGGTCATCCTGCTCCTGGGGTCACTGAACGTGACGATGGCGAGCCGCTTCCGAGACGACCGGTAGCCAACCCCCTTCGAAAACGGGTCCTGCGTTTCAGGTTGGGTGCCCCTCCTGCCGATGTCCTTCGGGACATCAGCCGTCGCACGATCCCAGGAGGATCCTCTTGCACGCACACATGGCCTGGCGCACCGTTGCTCCGAAGCGAGCCACGATCGCCCTCGTAGCACTCGCCCTCACGCTGCCCCTGCT
>JBKPMF010000117.1:0-5561 GCA_046732015.1 Actinomycetota bacterium | reverse complement strand
GTGGTGGGCACCGCCGACGGGGTCTGGGGGCTCTGCGACGGCATGAACGATCGCGGGCTCGCGGTGTCCCTCACCTTCGGTGGACGGGTCGCCGTTGGAGACGGGTTCGGGATGCCGTTGGTGATCCGCTACCTGCTGGAGACCTGCGAGACGGTGCAGGAGGGACGCGAGGTGTTGACGAGACTCCCGTACGCCCAGCCGTACAACCTCACGCTCGCCGACGCTTCGGGCGACGTGGTGACCGCCTATCTCGGCCCCGACCGCCCGGCCTCGTTCCGCCGGCTGCCGGTGGCGACGAACCATCAATGGGCCGTCGAGACGTTCGATCCCATGCTGGCGGCCAGTTCGGTCGAACGCGAATGGTGGCTGCTCCGCCTGCTCGACGACCCCGACGTGGACGCCGCGATCTTCTCGGACCGGTTCCTGCAGGCGCCCCTGTACAGCTTCGGACACGCCGAAGGCGTGGGGACGGTCTACACCGCCGAGTACGTGCCGAACACGGGGACGATCCGCCACCGCTGGCACGACCAGGATTGGATGCAGTCGCTGGAACGGTTCGACGAGGGCGAGCGTGCGGTCACGTTCCCCGCGCCGCTCCTGGTGCCCCCGGCGATCTGACGACTACTTCTTGGCGACGCGGTGTTGCGCCTCGTCCTTCGGAAGTTGGCTCCGCAGCTTGTAGTAGCTGCGTTCGACCAGGAAGCGGGCCCCCGGATCGTCGGGATCGGCCACCACCTCGCCGAGCCACTTCTTGACCTCGTCGATCTCCTCGGCCTCGGGCGTGGAACGACCGCCTCGGATGGACCGCTTGCCGCTGACCATGGGGCCCAGCCGGTTCGCGGCCTGGGTCAGATCACCAGCTTCGATCAGCTGCACGACCTCCTGGATCCTGGAAACGTCGATCGCCGTTACCTCCTCGTTTCCCCCATTCTCCCTCGCGGGAGGGCGAACTGCACATGGAGGTCGCCTCAGCGGGCTGATGCCGTGATGGGCGGGGGAACGGGAGGAGGCGCAGGGGTCGGGCCGGGAGCCGGCGTCGGACCGGGTTCGGGCACGGGGATCGGCTCGGGATCGGGCGGCGAAGGCGGGCTCGGCGTGGGTGTGGGCGTGGGCTGAGGTTCCGGGTCGGGCTGGGGAACGGGCGGGGTTTCCTCGGCGGTCATGGAACCTCCTGGTCTGGTGTTCAGGCGTGACCCTGGTCGGACTTGGGTCGACGGTAGACGTGGTTGACGAAGGCCTCGGGTGTCCGGTGCTGCCAGCAGTGGTTGTCGTTGTTGTACATCGACAGGGCCGTGTCGCACCCGTCGGTGGCACATCGGCGGCCGGACCCGAACGTCCGGCTGGGCCGGGACGCATCGGCGCCACCGGCGGTCCTCACCGCATCCAGCTCACTTCGCCGTGGGATCGGCAATCCCCTCACCTCCCGCGCTTGCGGTCGACGGCGCGCTGGAGCTGCGCCTTGTTCATGCGCGAGCGGCCCGGGATGCGCAGATCCTTCGCCTCCTCGTAGAGCTGATCGCGCGTCCGGCCGCCGGGCCCATCATGGGAGCGCAGACCGCCGCGCCGGCCGGAGGAGATGTCCTCCTTCGACAGACGGGAGGACTGCCTCGCCTCCCCGGCACGGGCTCGTTCCTTGTTCACCGTACGGGCCGCGATCTCCTCGGCGGTGTCCTCGGACCGGCCGCTCTTACGCAGGCCCTGCTTGATGTGTTCGTACTGACGCTCCCGCTTCGCACTCCACGCTTGCTGCGGCATGACGTCTCCTCCTGGTCCTCAGGCGGGACTGGTCGGGTCAACGATCGATCGCGGCGTCGGGGGCCACGTTCGGGGGTTCGATATCCGTCGAGCCCTTCACCGAACCTGCGCCACCGTCCTGACGGACGCGCTCGAGCATCGAGTCCCAGCGCTCCCGGATCTCCTCGTAACGGGCCCTGCCGGCCTTGGCGCCGAACACGTAGGCCGAACCCGCGGCCGCGGTGAGGACGAACAGGGTGCGCATCCGGTGCTTGCGGGGCTTGGGCCGGGATGCCGTCCGAGCGGCGAGTTCGTCGACGGATCCCAGGAGCCGTTCGCGCTCTTCGTCGCCGCGGGCGACTCGGCTACGGAGCACCTCGTTTTCGACCTTCAGGCGGTCGCGTTCCCGCTCGCTCTTGTCGAGCCCGTGGGACAGGCGCTTCTCGGTGACATCGGATCGGATCGATCGTGCTCGTTCCTGGACGCTCATGTGATCCTCCTTCGGTCGGTGCCGGTCCGCCGGGCAGGTCGGCCCGGCACGGGTCATCTCCTACCCAGCCCACCCCTGATCCATGCATGCGTTCCCGGGGCGCCTTCGCCGGGTCCACCGGTGGCTATCCTTGGCCCCATGCCGGGCCTCGAACATGTCCCCCCCAACGTGCGAACCACCTATCTGGGCCAGTTCACGGCCGAGCACGCGGGACGTATCGCCCGAGCGCTCGACGAGGAGGACATCGTCTGGTGGTCGAAGGAACCCGGCTACCTCAGCCGGATCTGGGAGCACGGTGTCCGGCTGTTCGTGGACCGGACCGAGGTGGAGCACGCACGCGAGGTGGCGCGTGGGGTGATCGGCGGCGAGCCCTAGCTCGGCTCGCTCCGACGACGAGGCCATCCGCCGCTCGCCCACAGGGCCCACAGCACCAGCACGGGCTGGAAGAGGAGCCGGATCCACCGGGCGGCCGGTGAATCGAGGCCGAAAGCATCCGTGCCCGCGATCGCCTGATAGACGTTGGCGGGGAACACCAGGATGAACAGTGCGGCGAGCGCGCGACCCACGGTTGCCCGCCACCTGGCGGGCGAGAGCGCCAGCGCGAGCCCGAGGGCGATCTCCACCGCGCCACTGATCCAGATCACGGCGGACCGGGCCGGGGTCCACGACGGGAGCTGGCCGAAGAACGACGAGGTCCTCGCGAAGTGGACCGTCCCGGTGAAGACCATCAGCGCGGCGAGCGCCCAGCGAGCCACGTTCCTGGCCGGGCCGTCGCGTCCGCGCATGCCGGGCACCCTAACGGGCGGGAACCGCTTCAGCGACGTGCCGGGGTCGCCGATGCCTCCAGCACGCTACCCTGAGGTCCCTCCAACCGATGGCCATCCCTTCCACCCACCCCCGGTCCCCGTCCGTTCGTCATCGTGCGGTCGTGGCAGTGACCCTCGCCGCCTCGCTCGTGGTCGCCCTCGCCGGGCCGGCGGCGGCGAGGCGGGGCGATGGTGCGGCCGGAACGTCGGGCGAGGCCGGCAACGACATCGAGGTCCCGATCGACCCGCGCCTGGGACCCACGGTTCCCGGGATCGACGTCTCCCACTGGCAGGGCGACATCGACTGGGCGAAGGTGGCGGGGGCCGGCAAACGGTTCGTGTTCCTCAAGGCGACGGACGGCCAGGACTACATCGACCCCACGTTCGCCGCGAACCGCGCCGGTGCGCGTGCGAACGGCCTGATGGTGGGCGCGTATCACTTCGCCAGGCCCGACGATTCCGCGGGCGATGCCACGAAGGAGGCGCAGTTCTTCGTCGAGGTCGCCGATCCGAAGCCCGGCCACCTGCTGCCGGTGCTCGACATCGAGACGAACGACGGGCTCAGCCACGACGAGATGACCGCCTGGGCGCACCGGTTCGTGATGGAGGTCCGCGACCTCACGGGCGTGATGCCGCTCGTCTACACGAGCCCGTACGGATGGCTGGATCGCTTCGGGGACTCCCACCGTCTGGCGCGGGACGGCGCTCCGCTGTGGGTGGCGCACTGGGGGGTCTCCTCACCCACGCTGCCGGCCGGTGACTGGGACGGCCGGGGCTGGGTCGTGTGGCAGCACAGCAGCACGGGCCACGTGGCCGGGATCGGCGGTGACGTCGACCTGGACGTCCTGGCCGGCGCGTCGCTGGGGCGCATCGCGATCCGCCGCCTCACGGTGCAGGTGGACGGCGGCGCCGGCGGTGTGACCACCGCACCGGTCGGCTATGGCTGCCGCACCACGTGCGAGCGCAACGTCGACCCTGGCACGACGATCACGCTGACCGCGAGCCCCGACGAGGGCGCCTACTTCACCGGATGGGGCGGGGACTGTTCCGGGACGGGCCCGACCTGCACGATCACCACGAACGGCAACCGCACCGTGACCGCGGGCTTCGTGAACGACATCACGCCGCCCGTGGTGGCACTCGCCACGCCGAGCGGGCTCTCCGACCCCGCCGTCGTCAGCTTCGACGAGCCGGTCCGTGGCGTGAACCCCTCGAACGTGGTGCTCCGGGCGCCGGGGCAGCTGCGAGTGGATGCGACCCGCGTCTGCCGCAACGACGAGGGCGAGGTGCGCGACTGCGACGCCAACGTCACCCGGACGGTCCAGCTGATCCCCAAGGCGCCGCTGGTGCCCGGCCGCGACTACATCGTCGTCGTGAACCCGGACAGCGCCGGGTCGATGATCAGGGATCGGGTCGGCAACGTCGCGCCCACCACCTCGCAGACGTTCGAAGCAACGAAGGTCGTCGAACAACAGGTGGCCTCCGTGGACCGGCGCCCCGCGAGCGCATGGCGCCGGGTCGAGGCGCCCTCGGCGTCGGGGGGCACCTTCATCACCTCGGACCGCGCCGATGCAGCGGTGCGGCTCACGTTCGACGGCACCGGGGTGGCCTGGCGCACCGTCACCGGTCCCAACCAAGGTCGTGCCCGCGTCTACCTCGACGGTTCGCTGGAGCGCACGGTGGACCTGTACGCGGCCACCCGCACCGTGGGTGCCACGGTGACGGTCGGCGGCTTCGCCGACCACACCCACACCGTCAGGATCGTCGTGACCGGCACGAAGCGTCCGGCATCATCCGGCCGGTGGGTCGCGGTGGACCGGTTCGACGTCCTCTAGCTGAAGAAGGCTAGGTCTGGGGACAACCCGTCTGCTTCTTCCAGCCGACGAAATACTTGAACTCGTCACCGATTCCTGCGGGGGCGAATGCGGTGCCTTGGTGGAGCGACGGGGGATCGGCGGGATCGCCGTAGACAACGTTCTGTGGCTCAGCCACCTGGAAGGTGGTGAAGCAGGTGTCGAGCACCTTGGCCCACACCTTGATCTTGAACATGTTGCCAGTCATGCACTTGGCGAACCGGGTCCACTCCGTGGCGTTCCCCGGCGAGCTGTTGCACTTGTTCAGAACGAGTCCCGAGCCGAGCAGATCGCTAGGAGCCACCGAGCTCGGTTCCAGCACGGTCTCACTGCCGGAACCGGCCGCGTGCACCAGCGTGGCAGTGCACAGCACGGAGACGACGATGGTCAGGACGAAGGGGACGGTCTTGCGCAGTGGGTGGGGCTCCTTTCGTTCCCGCGCTCGGGGTGGGCGCGGCTAGTCGCAGAAGGAAGGGTCGGGGGCCGTGCTTGGGTCCGGCGGAGGCGGGGGCGGGGGGTTGTGGTGGTGCGGCGGTGGTGAGGTGGTGTCCGTGGGCTCCTCGACCGGCGGTGGAGGCGGAACGGGCAGGGTCACCGATCGCGACCGAGACATCGTCCGCGTGCCGTTCTCACCGATCGCGATGATCCCGAAGGAGTAGGTGGCGCCGGGGGTGAGCC
>JBKPMF010000116.1:0-5712 GCA_046732015.1 Actinomycetota bacterium | reverse complement strand
CCCCCAGGTCGCTCGAGGCCTCCAGGTAGGAATCAGGCACCCGCTCCAGCGATGCATAGATCGGCAGGACGACGAAGGGCAGCCACAGGTAGGTGAAGGTGAGGCCGATCGACCACAGCGAGTTGCCGATGCCCGGCGACGGGATGCCGAGCCCATCCAGCACCCACTCGAACAACCCCCCGGGAGCCGTGATCGTCTGCCATGAGAACGCACGGATCAGATAGCTGGTCCACAAGGGCACGACCACCGCGACCAGGATGATCGAGCGCACCCGAGGCTTCGCCATCCGCGCGGCGTAGTACGCGATCGGCATCGCCAGCGCGATGTCGGCGACCGTGACCACGCCCGAGATCCACACCGTGCGGATCGTGATCGTGCGGTAGACGGGGGTCTCCCACAGGATCTTGAAGTTCTGCAGTCCCCAGTCCCGCACGATCTGGCCGGTGAAGACATCCGTCTTCCAGAACGCGTTGACCAACAGCAGCGCCAGCGAGCCCAGGTAGAAGACCAGCAACCACGCCAGCGGTGGCGTGAGCGTCAGCCCGAGCTTGACGCGGGGGTGCCTGAAGAGGGCGGCCTGGACGGGATGCCGCTTGGCGCTCGGGCGTTCGAGGTCGACGTCAGCCATCGATCAGGAGGGGGGTGGGCGTCCGCGAACGGACGCCCACCCGACCTGGAGCGGTCAGGCTCCTCGGACCTCCGTCCACTTCTGTTGCCAGATCGAATAGTCCTGGCACGTCGTGCCTCGGTCGTCACCGCAATCGGCCTGTGGCGTCTTCCACAGCGCAAGCGAATCCAGGAACTCCGCGTCGCCGCAGTAGCCGTAGCGGACGGTGTCGACCAACGCGGCCGATCCCTTGCCGTAGGCCTTGTCCAGGCGCTTGCGCAGGACGTCGCACGCCTGCTCGTTGCTGGTGGCGGCGCCGTAGTAGTCGGCCACCTCGGCCTGCACGTCGGCGGTCATGGTCCACTTCATCCACTCGAGCATGCAGTTGGGGTGCGGTGCCGACGTGGACAGCATCCACGTGTCGGCCCAGCCGGTCATGCCTTCACTGGGCTCGGCGGCGTCCACCGGAGCGTCCAACTCGGACAGGCTCAGGTTGATGGGCCAGGCCGTGCCAGCCACCATCGAGCTGTCGACGAACCCGTCGATCTCGGTGGTGTAGGCAGCCCAGTACTTATCGATCATCCCGCTCTGTTGCTTCAGCAACTCGACGGCCGCATCCAGCTGCTCGCTGGTCAGTTCGTACGGGTCGGTGATGCCCAGGTCGGGCTGGTGGGTCTTGAGGTAGAGCGCCGCGTCCGCGATGTAGATCGGGAAGTCGTACGCGGTGATCTTGCCCGAGTACGGGTTGGCCGCACCGTCCAGCTCGGTCTCGAACACGACGTCCCAGCTCGTGGGCGCCGGCTTCACGACGTCGGTGTTGTACATCAGGAAGTTCGGCCCGTACATGTACGGCACGCCGTAGACCTGGCCATCGACGACGTACTGGCTGTTGTTCGTGCCCGTCTCCGGCTGGAGCGGCGCGATCACGTCGGCGAAGTCGGGGAACAAGGACGGGTCGACCGCCGCGACGGCATCCGAGGCGATGAGGCGGTTCGAAGAGTCACCCGAGGCGGACACCCCGTCGAACGAACCCGCCTGCTGCGTCATCAGGTTGAACATCTCGTCGGAGCTGTCGGCGTACTTCACGGTGACCTTGCAGCCGGTCTGGTCCTCGAAGGGCGTGACCCAGTCGTAGGCCTCGTAGCCCTCGGTGGTCCCGTCCTCGACGTAGCCGACCCACGCGATCAGGCTGAGCGCGCCTTCGGTGTCGCCGATCGAGCTGACCACCGACTCGTCGGTACCGCCTCGACCTTCGTCCGTGCTGTCGCTGTCGCCGCCACATGCCGCGGCGGCGAGCACCACCACCGACAGCATGGCGAGCAGTCGGTATCTCGTTCTCCTGGTCTTCCTGATCTTCATGCTCGTGCCTCCTCCTGGTCCAAGGACCCCTCCGATGCGCCCGCGGGCGCGTCCACCGGCCGATTGTTGCTCCGGCGCCAGATCAGGCGTACGGCTTTGCCGCGCACCTGCAGTGCCTCCATCGACGAGGTCGTGAGGTTCTGCTGCATCACGACCAGCGACCCTCCCTCATCGAGTTCCACCACGTAGCGCGTCACCGCGCCCAGGTAGACGACCTCGCGTACGTGTCCGGTCACCGAGCAGTCGTCGCCGTCCACCGGGTCGGCGGGCTCGGCGAGCGCGATCTTCTCGGGCCGGATCGTGAACGGGTGCGGGTCGCCGGCGATCGCCTGCGCCGATGCCCCCTCCAGCACGTTCGAGACCCCGACGAACCCGGCCACGAACCCTGTCGACGGACGCTCGTACACCTCGGCGGGCGTCCCGACCTGCTCGATCCTCCCCCGGTTGAACACCGCGAGCCGGTCGCTCATCGTGAGCGCTTCCTCCTGGTCGTGGGTGACGTAGATGAACGTCAGCCCGACGTCCTGCTGGATGTCTTTCAGCTCGATCTGCATCTGCTGGCGCAGCTTGAGGTCGAGCGCGCCGAGCGGCTCGTCCAAGAGCAGGACCCGGGGGCGCATGATGAGTGCACGGGCCAGCGCGACACGCTGGCGTTGTCCGCCCGAGAGCTGCCCGGGTTTGCGGTCCCCGTACTCCCCCAGGCGCACCATCTCGAGGGCCTGGTTCACGCGCGCCGTGCGGTCGGCTTTCGACACCTTGCGGATCATCAATCCGTAGGCGACGTTCTGGGCCACCGTCATGTGCGGGAACAAGGCGTAGTCCTGGAACACCGTGTTGACGTCACGCTGGTACGGGGGCAGCCCCGACACATCGTTGCCGCCTAGCAGGATCCGGCCCTCCGTGGGTTGCTCGAACCCGGCGATCATGCGCAGACAGGTGGTCTTGCCCGAGCCCGACGGACCCAGCATCGAGAAGAACTCCCCTTCGCGAACCTGGAGGTCCACCCCGTCGACGGCGATGACGTCGCCGAAGCGCTTGACCACGTGCTCGAGGCTCACGGCGACCCCGTCCACGGGGGCGGGGCCGTCAGCCATCGCCACGGCAGCATCGGTCAAGCGGTCTTCCCCCCTCATGCTCGTCGGAGCCCCCAACCCGGAACGCAGCCAATACTGAACGTCGCAGCGCCGCGGAGCAACACAACGCACAGGCGAGAACTAGGAGGCGCGCTTCGCCGTTCCGATGAGGTTCGAAAGGACTAGCCCCTCGTCGTGGAGCATGGTCGCGAGGCCGCGGGCGATCGTCGATGCCACCGTCGGGCCCTCGTAGATCAGCCCCGAGTAAACCTGGACGCTTGTGGCGCCGGCCTGCAGGCAGGTGAGCGCGTCCTCGGCGGTGAACACGCCGCCGCACGCCGTGATCGGCATCGCTCCGGCGGTCGCCTCGCGGACCGCACTCACGATCCGGGCGGTGTGCGGCCAGAGGGCCTTCCCGGACAGGCCGCCGGTGCCGGTTGACACCCGGGTGTCGGCGACCGCCCGCGTGTTCGAGCACGTCAAGGCATCGGCGCCCGCATCCTGCGCGATGCGCGCCAGCGACAGCACCACCTCGCGCTCGACGTCGGTGATGAAGGGCGGCAGCTTCACGAGCAACGGCAGGGAGGTTCCGGCGCGCAGCGCTTCGACCAACGACCGCAGGTGCGCCTCGTTGTCGCGATCGCGACCCCACGTCACGTTGGGACAACTCGCGTTGAGTTCGATGGCGTCGGCGTGAGGAGCCAGCAGGTCCAGGGAGGAGACCGCATCGTCCAGCGATTCGTCGGCGATGCTCACGAACCGGGGAGCCGAGGCGCGGTCACGTTCCAGATGCTGGGCGGCCACCTCCGCGCCCGGGTTGGGCAGGCCCATCGCGTTCACCATCGAGCGCGTGGCAGGCGATCTCGCGATGCGCGGCTTGGGATTGCCGGCGCGCGCCGCCCGCGTGATCGTGCCGCCCACCACGTAGCCGAACCCGAGCGATCCCAGCGCGCCCAGGTTCGCACAGGTTTTGTCGAAACCGGCAGCCAGTCCGATCGGGGTGGCGAGGCGCAGCCCGCAGAACTCGGTGGCGAGCGAGGGTTCGTCGACGGCGTGGCCGATCCTGGACCAAGGGAGCGGGAGACCGAGCGCGGCGCCGGCGACGCGATGGGCGGTCTCCGGTGGGAGCGCGAAGAACAGCGGGCGGCCGACGGCCGCGTACCAGCCCATCGGTCCTCATCATGGCATCATGCGCGCGTGAACGACGACCTGATCCGGCGCATGCGCGAAGCCTCCGAGCTCCACGGCGACTTCGTCCTGTCCAGCGGGCAGCGATCCTCGACCTACTTCGACAAGTTCCGGTTCCTGACCGAACCGGACCTGTTGCGCGACATCGCGGCCGAGGTCGCTACCCTCCTCGCGCCAGGGACGACGTTGCTCGGCGCTCCCGAGGGGGCGGCGATGCTCCTGGTGGCGGCCGTATCCCTGGAGACCGGCCTGCCCGTCGCGGTCGTCCGCAAGCAGGCGAAGGAGTACGGCACCCGCACGCAGGTCGAGGGCGAGGTCGCCGACGGTGCCCCCACGACGATGCTCGAAGATGTCAGCACGACCGGGCACCAGGTGCAGCGAGCGGCCGAAGCCTTGTCCGCTGCCGGCGCCGATGTCCGGAGGATCGTGCTGGCGATCGACCGGGGCGGCGCCGACCTGCTCCGCGAGGCCGGCTACGAGGTCGAGGCGGTCGCGGTGCTGCGGCCCGCCGACTGAGGCCGGTTCACCCCGGGTTCGAGGCCGCGATGGCTTCGGCCCGGTCCTCCCGTTCCTCGACCCGGCGCTGGCGAGCATCCTCGTCGCGCTTCCACGCTGCCGCGACCAACAGGATCGCCAACACCAGCGCCAGGTTGCCGACGAGCCACATCATGACCGCGGCGTCGCGCTGCTCGCCGAGGGCCGCCGGGCCCCAGGGTGGCGGCAGGTTCGCGTAGGTGGGGTAGAGCGGCACGTCCCCCGCGTAGATGCCCAGCGCCAGGAACGACATCGCCGGCATCGCCAGGAACAACGACAGCATCCGGACCGGCCAGCGCATCGGATGCGGGTTGGGGTCGGCCCCCACGATCGGCCACCAGTAGATCAGGGCGGCGCTCAGCCACAGACCGTGCTCGAGGGCGTGCCACGGGGTGGATCGGAGCGCCTCGTCGAACAGTGGCGAAACATGCACGAACACCGGGACGCCGATGAACACCGTCCAGCCGACGATCGGGTTCGCGAAGAATGCCGCGACCGGCGATCGCAGGACCGCCGTGACCCATCGGCGCACCGCCGGCGAACCGGCACGCAGCGCCAACGTGATCGGGGCGCCCAGCGCGAGCAGCGGAGGTGCCAGCAGCGTCAACAGCAGGTGCTGGGCCATGTGCACGGTGAACGACACGTCGGCGTAAGCGTCGACCGGGGAGCACAAGGCCACCACCAGGGTCGCCATCCCTGCCGCGAAGGCGGCGGCACGGCCACCGGGCCACGCGCCGGCGCCGCGCCGAACGCGCAGGATGCCCGCGATGTAGAGGGACGCTGTCGCGAGCAGCAGGGCGGTCGTGAACGGCTCGATGCGCCACTGCGACATGACGGTCAGCGCGTCGGTCGAGGCCGGAACCGCGGACAGCATGCCTCCATGCTGCCACGGACGAACCTCGGAGCGTCCTTGGCCGCAGCGGACAACGATCCGGCGGTGGACACGCCCCG
>JBKPMF010000115.1:0-6760 GCA_046732015.1 Actinomycetota bacterium | reverse complement strand
GGGTGGCGCGGCGTGGGTTCGGCGCTGTCGTTGGCGATGGCTGAGGTCGAAGGGTTGCCGAGCGTCGAGGTGGTGACCTGGGTGCCGCTCGCGCGCCGGCGACTCGCCGAGCGCGGGTTCGACCAGGCGCGCGTCCTGGCCACGGGCGTGGCTCGCCGGACGGAGACACCTTGCATGGGCCTGCTCACCAGGGCCCGGTCCACCGGGCCGCAGGCCAAGCGCGATGCCGTGGCTCGAAGGGTGGCGATGCGCGGGGCATTCGCGGTGGGCGATCGCGTCGCGGTGCCGTCGTCGGTGCTGGTGGTCGACGACGTCTTGACCACGGGCGCCACGGCAGCCGCTGCGGCGCAGGCGTTGCGACAGGCGGGAGCGACCTCGGTGCACCTGGTGGTGGCCGCTCGGGCATATTCCTGAGCGTTCTCAGGGGAGAGGCCGGATGCCTATACTCGGGCGGGCCCTCGCCCGGGTCTGTGGTTGCCCGGAGATCATCTCCGGTAGTCGACGCCAGCCGCGGGCGAAACGACCCACGTAAGGCGACCCTTGGTCGCTGAGCATGGCGCGGTTTAGATGTAAGCCCTGCCTCGGTTCGCCGAGAGAGGGCGGGAGTCGTTCGGTTCTCCGGAGCCGGGAGGCGAACGTTCCAGCAGGCGGGTGTGGGGGCAAAGACCAGGTCAGCCGGGCGAGGGCCCGCCCGTCATGGGAACGCGAGGAGGCGATCGCCGGACATGGAGTTGACCTTCACGGGTCGCGACCTGCAGGTCACGGACGAGATCCGTGAGGTCGCCGGCCACAAGCTCTCCCGTTTGGAGCGCATGGAGCCTCGAGCCGTCCGCATCGATCTCGAATTCATCGCCGAGCACTACCCCCGGCTCGACGGCCTCAAGCGGGTAGAGGCCGCCTTGTTCATCCCTCGCAAGACCTTCCGCGCCCACGCCGAAGCCGACGATGTGCCCACCGCCCTGGACCGTGTCGCGGACAAGCTGGAGCGGCAACTTCGCGATCATCACGGCAAACGACGGGCATCCGTGCACAAGGCAGGGCTAGAATCCGCTCACTTGAACCCGGAGCCTGCCGATAACGACGAGAGCGACGGGGACTGAGGGGGAAACGTGACGGTGAACGAAACGAGCGGAGGCGAGGGGTCCGAGCGCCTGCGCGTGGTGGTGGTGGACGACCACGCGCTGTTCCGGCGTGGGCTCGAGATGGTGCTCTCTCAGGAGGACGACATCGAGCTCGTGGGCGAGGCCTCCGACGGTGCAGAGGCCGTCGATGTGGCGCAGGAGACCATGCCCGACGTCGTGCTGATGGACGTGCGCATGCCCAAGCGCTCCGGGATCGAAGCGGCGGGCCAGATCAAGGAACTCTTGCCGCATTGCAAGATCCTGATGCTCACGATCAGCGACGAAGAGGCCGACCTGTACGACGCGATCAAGGCGGGTGCCAGCGGCTACCTGCTGAAGGAGATCCCCATCGAGGAGGTCGCCGACGCGATCCGCAGCGTGTGGGCGGGCCAGTCGCGGATCTCACCGTCGATGGCGTCGAAACTGCTCACCGAGTTCGCGGCGATGAGCAAGTCCGCCGACGAGCGTCCGCAGATGCCGGCGCCTCGTCTCACCGACCGCGAGATGGAGGTGCTCCGCCTCGTCGCGCAGGGACTGAACAACCGCGACATCGCCAAGCAGCTCTTCATCAGCGAGAACACGGTGAAGAACCACATCCGGAACATCCTCGAGAAGCTGCATCTGCATTCGCGCATGGAGGCGGTCGTCTACGCCGTGCGCGAGAAGATGATCGAGATCAGCTGAACCGTGAGCGATCCCACGATCGACGCCGCAGCACAGATCCTCGGGGATTCGCTCGACCTGCTCCGTGCCGCCATCGACGGCCTGCCGTCGTCCGCCCTCGACGAGCGGCCCAGCGGCCCGGACACGAATTCCCTCGCCGTCCTCGTGGCGCACTCGCTGCACAGCACCCGTGCGTGGCTCAGCGTCGCTGTGGCGGCGCCGCTGCCCGATCGCGATCGGCCCGCGGAGTTCGCGACCTCCGCCGCCGACCTCGATGGATTCCTCGCCGGGTTCGACGAGCTGTCGAACGACTGCCGTGCGCTGCTGGAACAAGCGGGTCCCTTCGATCCCGGACGGATCGGGACCGCACCCTGGCGGCCCGGGGATCTGGCGCAGGAGCCCGTCACCGCGGCGTGGGCGCTCATCCACGCGCTGGTGCACCTGCGCGAGCACGTCGGCCACGCCGAACTCACGCGTCAGCTCTGGGACGAACGACCCGGCGCCTAGCCCCCACTGGTCCGATACCCTCGACGCATGACTACGCGTCCCCAGCGCACCGTCGCTCGCCTGATCGTCGACTGCCTCGAGAACGAAGGGGTGGAGTACGTCTTCGGCCTGCCGGGCGAGGAGAACCTCTACATGATCGATGCCCTGACGGACTCGTCGATCCGGTTCGTCACCACGCGCGACGAACGCGGCGCCGCGTTCATGGCCGACACCTATGGGGCGCTCACGGGCAAGCCCGGCGTGTGCCTGGCCACCTTGGGCCCCGGAGCGATCAACCTGATGCTGGGGATCGCGAACGCCCAGCTCGACTCCCACCCGATGCTGGCCATCACGGCGCAGGCCGGCCTGCACCGCATCTACAAGGAGTCCCATCAGTTCGTCGACCTGGTCTCGTTGTTCCGGCCCATCACCAAGTGGGGCGACATGGTCACCGTGCGCGACGCCGCCCCCGAGATGGTGCGCAAGGCCTTCAAGCAGGCGACCACCGAACGGCCCGGCGCGACGTTCCTGATCCTGCCTGAGGACGTCGCCGAGCGCGAGACCGATGCGACGCCGCTGCGGGTCAACACGCCGGTCGACCCCGCACCGGACGAGAACCAGGTGCACCGGGTCGCCCACGTGCTGGCGTCGGCGAAACACCCCGTGGTCCTGGCCGGTCCCGGGGTAGCCCGCGACGGCGCCACCGATGCCCTGATCCGGTTCGCCGAGCGCCTCAACCTGCCGGTGGCCACCACGTTCCTGGGCAAAGGCGTGTTCCCCGACAACCATCCGAACGCCCTGGGCACGATCGGGTTCATGGTGAAGGACTACGCGAATTTCGGGTTCGACCGGGCCGACGTGGTGGTGGCGGTGGGCTACGACCTCGTCGAGTACTCGCCCGAGCGTTGGAACCCGAACGCGGACAAGCGGATCATCCACGTGCATCGCACGGTGGCCGAGGTCGACGCGAACTACACGCTTGAGGTTGGCGTGCAGGGCAACATCAGCGAGACCCTCGATGCGATCGGTGGTTCGGCGTACATCCACGACATCCGCGGGCAGATCCCGCCGGTCCGCGACCTGGTGCATGAGGAACTGGAACGCGGGGCGGGTGACGATGCCTACCCGCTGGCCCCGGCGCGCATCGTGCACGACGTCCGTCAGGCGCTGGGGGACGACGACATCGTGCTGTGCGACACGGGCGCGGTGAAGATGTGGATGGCCCGTCTGTATCCGACGTATCGCCCCAACACCTGTTTGATCTCCAATGGCCTCGCCACGATGGCGTTCTCGCTCCCGGGGGCGCTGGCCGCCAAGCTCGTGCATCCCGACCGCCGGGTCGTGGCCGCCATGGGCGACGGCGCGTTCGCCATGAGCATGAGCGAGATCGAGACCGCGGTGCGCGAGGGGATCCACTTCGTGGTGCTGGTGTGGGTGGATGGGAGCTACGGGCTGATCGGGTGGAAGCAGGACATCCATTTCGGCCGGCAGTCGGCGGTGAGCTTCACCAACCCGGACTTCATCAAGCTGGCTGAGAGCTTCGGCGCCAAGGGCTATGAGATCGGTGCCGCCAGCGAACTGGCGCCCACCCTCGAGAAGGCCCTGGCCGACGAAGCGGTCTCGATCATCGCGTGCCCGGTGGACTACCGAGAGAACGCCAGGCTGATCGAACGGCTCGGCGCCCTGACCGAATCCATCTGACTTCCGCCGCAGCTTCAACGCCTGCCTCGAGGTCCTGAACCAGCGGGCCGATAGAATCGGATACTCGACACCGTCAACGGACTCCCCCGAAAGGGGCCGCATGCCAGCCGTACTCGACAAGATCTCGAACATGGGGGAAGGGCGAAAGCTCAAGAACCTCACCGCCCTCGCCAAGCTCGTCAACACCTTCGAACCCGAGACCGAAGACCTCACCGACGATGAACTGCGGGCCAAGACCCCGGAGTTCAAGGAACGGGCCGCGAACGGCGAGTCGCTGGACGACATGCTCCCCGAGGCCTTCGCGGTGGTGCGCGAGGCCTCACGCCGCGTCAACGGTCAGCGCCACTTCGACGTGCAGCTCATGGGCGGCGCCGCCCTGCACCAGGGCAACATCGCCGAGATGAAGACCGGTGAAGGCAAGACGCTGGTCTCCACCCTGCCGGGATACCTCAACGCGATGTCGGGCAAGGGCGTGCACGTCGTCACGGTCAACGATTACCTCGCCAAGCGCGACTCCGAGTGGATGGGCGGGATCTACCGCTTCCTCGGACTCAACGTGGGCCTGATCCAGGCCACGATGACGCCGCAGCAGCGCACGCCCGCCTACGGCGCCGACATCACCTACGGCACGAACAACGAGTTCGGGTTCGACTACCTGCGCGACAACATGGCGATGCGACTGGAGGAGTGCGTCCAGCGCGGCTACAACTTCGCGATCGTGGACGAGGTCGACTCGATCCTGATCGACGAGGCGCGCACGCCGTTGATCATCAGCGGACAGGTGGCCGATTCGGCGAAGTGGTACGTCACGTTCGCCCGGATCGCCCCGCGGCTGAAGCGCGACGAGGACTACGAGGTGGAGGAATCGAAGTACCAGGTCGCCATCACCGAGGAAGGCGTGAACAAGGTCGAGGAGATCCTGGGCATCGAGAACCTCTACGAGCACGCCAACACCACGCTGGTCCATCACCTGCAGAACTCGCTGCGCGCCAAGGAGCTCTACAAGCGCGACGTCGCCTACGTGGTGACCGATGGCGAGGTCAAGATCGTCGACGAGTTCACCGGTCGCGTGCTCGAGGGCCGGCGCTACTCGGAGGGACTCCACCAGGCGATCGAGGCCAAGGAGGGCGTCAAGATCAAGGAAGAGAACCAGACGCTGGCCACGATCACGATCCAGAACTACTTCAAGATGTACGACAAGCTCTCGGGCATGACGGGTACCGCCAAGACCCAGCTCACCGAGTTCGAGGAGACCTACAAGATCTCGGTGGTCGAGATGCCCACGAACCGCCCGAACGTCCGCAACGACGAGCAGGATCTGATCTTCAAGAGCGAGACCGCGAAGTGGAACGCCGTGGCCGACGACATCATCGAGCGGAACGAAGCCGGTCAGCCCGTCCTGGTGGGCACCGTGTCGATCGAGAAGTCCGAGGTGCTGTCCACGGTGCTGAACCGGCGCGGCGTCCAGCACAACGTCCTGAACGCCAAGAACCACGAGAAGGAAGCCGTCACCGTCGCCCAGGCCGGGCGCAAGGGCGGGGTCACCGTGGCGACGAACATGGCGGGCCGTGGCGTCGACATCCTGCTGGGCGGCAACCCCGAGTACCTCGCCCGCCAGGAGATGGCCGCGCGCGGATTCGACAACGACGCCTACCTGTTGTTCGAGCTGGATGAGGACGAACGCGCGGCCTACGAGGCCGAGTACGAGCCGATCTTCGCGAAGCTGCGCTCGCAGACCGATGCCGAACACGACGAAGTGGTGGGGCTGGGCGGGCTCTACGTGCTGGGCACCGAACGGCACGAATCCCGGCGCATCGACAACCAGCTGCGTGGTCGTGCCGGGCGCCAGGGTGACCCCGGCGAATCCCGGTTCTACCTCTCGCTCGAGGACGACCTCATGCGGATGTTCGCCTCGGATAAGGTCGCGTCGATCATGGAGCGGCTGAAGTGGCCCGACGATGAGGCCATCGAAGCCAAGATGGTTTCGCGCGCCGTCGAGAACGCGCAGAAGCAGATCGAAGAGCTCAACTACGAGCGTCGCAAGAACGTCCTGAAGTACGACGAGGTCATGAACGGCCAGCGCGAGGCGATCTACGGGGAACGCCGCACGATCCTCGAGGGTCAGGACATCGACGAGCAGGTGAAGGGCTTCGTGGAGGACGTGGTGCGCTCCACCGTCTCCTCGCTCGTGCCCGGCGACGTGTTCCCGGAGGATTGGGACCTCGATGCGCTCTACACGGCGCTGCTCGAGATCTTCCCCGTCCAGATCACCAAGGAACAGGCGGCCGAGGCCGCGGACAGCACCGAGCTCGAGGAGATGTTCGTCGAGGATGCGCTGGCGATGTACGAGGCCAAGGAAGCGAACGTCACCTCGCCGGTGATGCGCGAGCTCGAGCGGGTCGTGCTGCTCAACATCACCGACACGAAATGGCGTGAGCACCTCTACGAGATGGACTACCTGCAGGAGGGCATCCACCTGCGGGCGCTCGCCCAGAAGGATCCCATCACGGAGTACCGGCGCGAGGCCTACGACATGTTCCAGGACCTCACCGCGTCGATCCAGGCGGATTTCGTGCGCTACATCTACCGGGTGGAGTTCGTGAACAAGGAAGACCAGGCGCCGCAGCCCAAGCGGATGCAAGACAACCGGGCCGAGGTCGAGCAGGCGGGCGGTGTCGCCGCTCCCACCGGGACGGCCACCGCGAACCAGGCCGTCAGAGACAAGACCCCGCGCACGGACAGGCCATCACCTCGAAGCTCTCGCGCTTGAAGACCGAGGTCGACGGCTA
>JBKPMF010000114.1:0-14229 GCA_046732015.1 Actinomycetota bacterium | reverse complement strand
GAGTACGGCAAGATCCGCTCGTGGGAGAGCTTCACCTACGCGATCGGATGCCTCGTGCTCGGCGCGCTCTTCCAGGCCTCGGGCGTGGAGTGGGCGATGCCGATCTACGCGATCGCCAGCCTCGGGGTGCTGGCCTGGTCGTTCGTCGTGGCGCGGGACGCACCGAAGCATGAATCCTCCGGCGACGGCAAGCTCGGCGCGATCGGCGCGGTGTTCCGCGCGGCGCCACGGTTCTGGGGATTCCTGGCCGCACTGTTCCTGGTGTGGACCGGGTTCAATGCCGCGTGGAATTTCATCTCGTTGAAGATCGCGAGCGAGGGCGGCGGTCCGTGGCTCGTGGGTATCGGCACGGCGCTCGGCGGCCTGATCGAGGTGCCGATGATGCGCTCGTCCTCGCGGCTGCAGGCGAGGTTCGGCCTGCGGCGGGTGTACGCGCTGGGGTGCATGATCTACGCGACGGGCTTCCTGCTGTGGGGCCTGATCCCGAACCCGACGATCGTCTCGCTGCTCACGGTCTTCGAGGGCATGGCGTTCAGCTTGCTGTTCACCACCGGGGTGGTCGTGGTGGGACGGCTCCTGCCTTCCTCGCTGTACTCGAGCGGGAACTCCGTGGCGCAGATGGTCGGGTTCGGGCTGGGGCCGATCATCGGCGCCGGGTTGGGCGGCTTCATCTATCAGCACGCCGGGGCGGTGACGCTCTACTCGCTGGCGTCCGGGTGCGCTGTCGCCGGTGCGATCACGGCGTGGTTCGCCTTGGCGGTGCCGGCGCTCGACGCGCCCGTCACCGACGCGGATGACCTGCCGGCGGACACCAGCGCGGCGCCGTTGGAGCCGCTGGGGTGAGCGACCAGCGCGAGATCGCCGCGCACCGCGACCTGGTCGCCGGCCTGTTCCCCACGCTCGTTCTCGAGCCGTTCGTGGCGATCGGTGACGGCTGGGACTGCTTCACCTACCTGGCGCACGACGAGTGGGTGGTGCAGATCCCGCGAACCGAGGCCACCGTGGCAACGCTGCGTCGGCAGATCGCGCTGTTGCCCGAACTGGCACGAGAGGTGTCGGCGGCGATCCCGGTTCCCGAGCACGTGTCGGTCGATCCCCCCGTGATGGTGTACCGGGCGCTCGAAGGTCGGTCCCTGCTCGAGATCGAGCTGTCTCCGGATGCCATCCTGCCCGAACGGCTGGGTCGGTTCCTGTACGACCTGCACACGGTGCCGTTGGAGTTCGTCGGGCTCCGGGGCGAAGGGGGTGAAGGCTGGCGACGGGACTACCACGATGAGCTCGACGGCTTGCGAGCGCGGGTCTTCCCGTTGCTGCGCGAAGACGAGCGCGAACACGCCGGTGCGATGTTCGATCGGTTCGTGAGCGAGGATGCCAACTTCAAGTTCCCGGCCGCGCTGGTGCACAACGATCTCGGGCCCGCCCACATCCTGGCGACACCGACCGGCGACCTCGCGGGCGTGATCGACTGGGGTGACGCTGCCCCCGGTGACCCCGCGATGGATCTCGCGTGGGTGCTGCACCACGCCCCCGCGATCGGCGAGCGTGCGCTGGCGGCGTACGGGGGACCGCCCGACGCCACGTTCCTGGGTCGCGCACGGTTCTACGACGCGATCTCGCCCTGGTACGAGGTCCTGCACGGGCTCGACACCGGTCAGCCATCGTTCGTCGCGAGCGGTCTCGAAGGCCTGCGCGAGCGATTCCCGGCATGACGACCGTCGACGTCCACCGGCTCCGAGCCGACGAGCTCGATGGTGTCATCGACGCGTTGACGGACCGGCCCGCGGCGACGCATCGACGGCGAGCGGAGCTGCAGACGCGGGGTCGGTTCCGGTACCTGATCGCCTGGATCGGCGGGCGACCGGTCGGCCATGTGGGGCTGGGCCTGGTCGACGACCGCCGGATCGAGGACGTGTGCGAGTGGCGAGGGTTCGCGTTGGTGAGCGATCTCGAGGTGATGCCGTCGCATCGGCGTCTCGGCGCCGGCCGCGCGTTGATGGAGGCGCTCGAGGCTGAGGCGGTGAGCGCGGCCATGCCCGGCGTCGCGCTGGACACCGGGACGGAGGAATCGTTCGCCGAGGCGCGTGGCCTCTACCGCTCCATGGGCTACGTCGATCGCGGCGAGGTCTTCCTCGGGGGATGGAGCGATCCGCAGGTGCCCGGCCGGCACTTCGTCGATCCGCTCACCCAGTGGTTCAAGCGGTTCTGAGTGCAACAACGGCCGCCGCGGCGGTCACCCTCGGCGGATGCCTTCGGGGATCAGGTCGCCGTGGGCGGCGATCAGCGCGTCGACCAGCTCGTGGATCGCCGCAGTGGACAATGTGGCGCCGGTGTTGGGATCCAGGAGCGCGGCCGCCTCCACCAGGTCGCGCCGCTGCTCGAGCGCCGCTCGCACCGTGAGCTCCACGACGTTGAGGAACGTGCGGTTGAGCGCCAGGGTCTGCACCGGCAAGGCCCCGACCGCATGCGGCCGTACCCCCTCGGCGCCCACCGTGGTCGGGACCTCGACGCACGCCTCGGCGGGCAGGCCTTCGATGCGGCCGTCGTTGCGGATGTTGGTGTAGACCTCGCGGTCGGTACCGGTCTCGATCGCGCGCACGATCTGTGACGCGAGTTCGTCGTTGAGCTCGACCTCGAGTTCCTCACCCGCGTCCAGCGCCCGCTTGGTCTCGGCGAACTCCACCAGGTTCTCGTCGCTCCGGCGGATGTACTCGTCGATCTCGCAGCGGAAGTGCGCCACCTGATCGTCCAGGTGCAGGAACCACGGCACGTATTCGCTGGAATGCTCGCTGGACTCGGTGGGGAAATAGCCGAACCGGCGGAAGAGCTCCACGCGCACGCGCCGTCCCAGGCCGTCCGGGTCGCCCTCGATGATCTCGCGCAGGCGCGGGTACAGGTCCTCGCCTGTGCGACGATCCTCGAACGTGTAGACGAAGCACTGGTGGTTGAAGCCCGCGGTGACGAAGCGGACGTCGGCCTCGGGCACGCCCACGGTCTCGGCGAGGAAGGTGTGCGTGTCGCGGACGGAATGGCACACACCGATCACGCGGTCGGCGGGCAGCGACGACCCCGCCCAGATGCCCCACGGCACCATCGCCATCGGGTTGGTGTAGTTGAGCAGCAGTGAACCGTCTGCCGATCGTTGCGCGATCTCGTCGGCCATCGCCACCATGACCGGGATCGTCCGCAACCCGCGCATGATGCCGCCGATGCCGATCGTGTCGGCGATCGTCTGCCGCACGCCGAACCGTGACGGGACCTCGAAGTCGGTGACGGTCGCCTGATAGCCCCCCACCTGGATCTCGTTGATGAGGTAGTCGGCGCCGTCGAACGCACCCGCACGGTCGGCGTGGGCGCCGACGCGGTAGCCGGCGTCGAACCGCTCCACGAGTTGGTTCGCGGCGCGCTCGGCATAGGCGAGCCGTTCGGCGTCGATGTCGTGCAGGGCGATCGTCAACGTGCCGTGGAGCTCGGTGAACGAGCACAGGTCGGCGAGGATGTTCCGCGTGAACTCGACGCTGCCCGCGCCGATGATGGTCACCTTCGGCATGCGCGGAAGTGTTGCAGACACCCATCAAACGCACAACTTCACGCACCGCCGGAGGGAGGCGGTCGGCGAGCATGTCGGATCGCGCGTAGCATCCCTGTGACCTGCAGGTTTGCGGTCCCACGCCCCCACCGAAACGATGGAGGGCCCAGCAGAGAGGAACGTCCGACGTGAGCGACGATCAGGGGTTCATCGACAAGGCGAAAGGCACGGCCGGCGACCTCGCCGGCAAGGCCAAGGACACCGCGGGCGACCTGGCCGGCAAGGCCGGTCCTGCCGTGGACAAGGCCAAGGACGCGGCCGGTGGTGTGGTGGACGCCGCGGCCCCCGTGGCGGGCAAGGCGGTGGGTGCCGCCGGCGAGGTCGCCGGCAAAGCAGTGGGAGCGGCGGGCGACATCGCCGGCAAGACCGTGGATGCCGCCGCCCCCGTGGCCGGCAAGGCGAAGGAGACCGCCGGCGGTCTGCTCGACAAGGTCAAAGAACTATTCGGCGGCGGCAGCAAGAGCTGAGCTGAAAGCCCCACGAGTTCGAGGAGGCGGTCCCCATGGTCAACGCGTACATCCTCATCCAGACCGAGGTCGGCAAGGCAGCCCAGGTGACCGAGCAGATCCGCGTCGTCGAAGGCGTCGTGGCCGTGGATCCCGTCACCGGGCCCTACGACGTGGTGGCCCGCGCGGAGGCCGATGACCTCGATCAGCTCGCCAAGAGCACCGTGATGCCCATGCAGGAACTCGAGGGGATCACCCGCACGCTCACCTGCCCGGTCCTCCAGCTGTAGCGCGATCGGTTCGGCCACGCCGGCGACCTCTCGCGTTAGGGTCGGTCGATGTCCGACCCCGGACCATCCAGTCCGCCCACGAAGCCCGCATCCAGGCGACGCCGAACCCTGATCGTGCTCGTGGCGGCCGGACTCTCGCTCGCTGCCATCACCGTCGCGTTGATCGCCGCCGGCGAAACGGAGCCGAGCGCGCGGGTGTTCGATGTCGCGGCGGGGGACCGGCGCTACTGGGCGCCGGGGGTGCTGCGACCCGGCGACCAGATGCGATGTCACGGCGAGGTCTACGACCTGTGGCACGCCGGGCCCGATGATTCGGTGGCGTTCGGGGACACGGGGATCACGGTGGGACACGCCGGTGACGGCAGCATCATCGCCACGTGCCCGAAGACGCTCCCGGCCCCGTGACGCCCGTGGCGCGAGCGGTCAGGCGTCGTCCACGTGGACCGGGAAGGGCAGAGCGACGGGGTCGACGGACGGCGGGGTGCCGTGTTCGTCGAACCGATCCATGCGGAAGGCCTCAACGGCCTCGACCACGTCGGTCGTGCCGTCGAGCGCGAGGTCGACGGAGACGCGCGAGACCGCGGGTCCCCACATCATCCCGTGGCCGCAGGCACTGGCGATCGACGCGCCGGCAACCTCCGTGCCGTCGCGAAGCACGAGCGGACCGGTGAGCGGGAAATGGTCTGGGGTGTATTCGATCGTCGCTGCCCATGCCTTCTTGATGCCCAGCGTTCGCGTGACCGGAACCAGGCGGTGGAGCCGGCGCTCCATCCGTCGCAGGTACGGCCAGTCGATCGAACGTCCCGGCCCCGGTTCCTCGTCGGGGTTCGACATGCCCCAGAGCAGCCCGCCCTCCTCGGGCCGCCAGTAGATGCCGGCGCCGATGTCGAACGCCATCGCGGTCGTGTCGGCATGCAGGTCGGGGCTCGCCTCGGTGACCACCACCTGGTGGCGTGCGTAGCCCACCCACGCCCGGGCGCCCGCTGCGGTGGCGACCGCCTGCATCGCCGGTCCTCCCGTGAGCAGGACCCGTGAGGTGGCGATCGTCCCGCCGGTGGTATGCACCCCGGTGACCTCGCGCCGTCCCCGCCCGGCGGCACGGGTGCGCAGGCCCACGAACGCGGTCCGCTCCAGGACCTCGACGTCCCGCTGCTGCATCGCGAGCGAGTAGGCGCGCACGTTCCGCGGTGGATCGACCCAGCCGTCGGTGGCGACGTAGGACCCACCACGGAACCCGGTAGATCCCATCGCCGGGATCAGCGCGCGAACCTCGTCGGCGTCCACCCATCGGGCGTCGAGGCCGGTGGCGCGCTGCATCGCGATGCGTTCGTGCGCCGCGCGCTCGTCGGCGGCGGTGACGGCGATGATCACGTACCCCCGACCCTGGAACCCCGAGTCGGTGCCGTATCGCGCGTCCTGGCCGCGGTACCAGTCGATCGACCATGCGCCCAGGCGGACAGTGTCGGGGGTCCCGCCCTGGGCCCGCACCATGCCGGCGGCGCGGCTCGAGGCTCCACCACCGACCGTCTCGCGCTCCAGCACGACGACCCTCTTCAGACCGGCCTCGGAGGCGAACACCGACGCCCACCCACCGACGGTTCCGGCGCCCACCACCACCAGATCCGCAGACTCGCCCTTCGCCACCCGAACCTCCCTGGAGGGGTCGAAGTCTAGAGGAGCGAACCCGCGCGTCGGTCATGCGTACAGTGACGCCGATGCAGGCCGAACCCGACCGCCGCCTCGCGTACGAAGAGATCCTCGTCGTCCTGATGCTCTCGCTCCTGGCGAGCGCGGTGTACGCGGTGCTCAGCCTGCTGGAGGCGCCGGTTCGCGGCACGGTGGTCGCCTCGGCGAACCAGAGCACGCAGCTGGCACGTCAGGTCGCGGGGTTCGTGTTCGGGCTCGCGCCGGTGTTCCTGGTGTTGTACCTCGTGCGTCGCTCCGGCGAGGGTGTCGGTTCGATCGGCCTGGCCTGGGACCGACCACGGCAGGACGTCCTGCGTGGCGTGGCGTTGTTCGCGGTCGTCGGTCTCGCGGGGCTGGGGCTCTATCTCGGCGCGGTCGAACTGGGCGTGAACCGGTTCGTCGTGCCGGCGCCGCCGCTCGGTCATTGGTGGACGGTGCCGGTGTTGGTGATGAACGCGGCCGAAGCCGCGCTCGTCGAGGAGATCATCGTCCTCGGCTACCTGATCACCCGGCTGCGCCAGCTCGAGTGGTCACCGCTCGCGGCCGTCGCGGCCAGTGCCCTGCTGCGCGCGTCCTACCACCTGTACCAAGGCTGGGGTGGGTTCGCCGGCAACCTCGCCATGGGGGTCCTGTTCGGTGTGTTGTTCATCCGCTGGCGTCGAACGTGGCCGTTCGTGATCGCGCACTGCTTGCTCGATGTCGCCGCCGGTCTCGGCTACATCTTCTTCCGGGATCATCTCCCCGGCTTCTAGGCCGAACGGCGCTTCCGTTCCCGATGGCTCGCTGGCTACGATGAGCCTTCGTCGAGCGGAGGAGGGGCGTTGTCGTCGGTGCTGGATTACCTGCGTGGGCGCGGGGTGCCGTTCCTGGTCCTGCCGGACCCCGATGCCACCCACCCCGAGGAGACCGCTGAACGCCACGACGTCCCCACGGACGAGCTCGTCAGGACGGTCGTGATGTCGAACCGGTTCGGCCTCGCGTTGATGGTGGTGCCGTGGCACCGCCAGCTCGACCTGGCGCTGGCACGCCGCGCGATGAGCGACCCGAACGCCAGGCGCGCCCTGGATCACGAGCTCGAGGAGAAGATGCCGGAGTTCGAGGCCGAAGCGTGGCCGCCGCTCGGGCTGTTCCTGCTGATGCCGACGTTCGTCGATCGCGAGGTCGCCGATCGCGAGCAGGTGGTGTTCCCGGCGGGCAAGCCCGGGACCCTCGTATGCCTGCAGACCGAGGAGCTCTTCCGCGACGACCCCGTCGTGATCACGGCGCTGACGGTCGAGACGTTCTCGGCCGAGCCGATCGGCACGCGGCGGGGGAACCTGTGGGCGGTCCGCAACGAGCCGCAACCGGCCGCCGGCACCGACTGATTGTCGCTTCGCTCAGGACCCCGTACCGTAGGTGGCGGGATATCCCATCAAGACCGAAGCCCGGCCAGCGCGCCGGGACTTCGTGTTTCTGGGGTCGGTTCAGCCGGGAGACCCGCGAACCGGGTCAGGCCAGGTCGCGGGGGAACCGCTGATCCCAACGGCGCCGCCACCGCTCCTCGCCGTCTTCACTCACCCGAAGGTCGATCGACACGTCGTAGTGGTCGCGATCGCTCGTCACCGTGATGTCCGCCCGTGAGGAGCACGTCGCTTCGGGGAACCGGAGATCGAAGACGCCGCGGCTCGTCACCGACGCGATCCCCGGATCGTCGGTCGAGACCGTGACCTCGCCGCCGTAGATCTCCCGGAACGACGGTGTGCCACTGGCCGGATCGGCGTCGTAGTCGCCCATGCTGCCGGCGCTCGCCACGGTCTCGTGCCGGAGCTGATGATGCGCCACATCCCACACGACCCACCCCTTCTCCGGGTCGTCCTTGGGGAGTTCCTTGGGAGAAGCGTTGGCCAGGACGCGGTTGGGCGGCGGGACCAGGGGCGGCTCGGCGACCGGACCAGGTCCATCCAGCACCGGCAGCTCCAGCGTCGCGGTGGCCCGTTCGATCGTGAGCGTCACCGGTTCGGGGGGCGACCACGCGTTCGGCCAATCGCTCCCGGCCAGGTCGAGCCGGATGCGGTGACCGGCCTCGAACACCCACGACATCGCCTCGAGTTCGAGTTCGATGTCGTACGTGGTGCCGGGTTCGAGCGGCGACGGATCCTCGCGCGAGTCGCGGCACGTGAGGTTGAGCATGCCGCGCGTCACCATCGAGGACGTGCCGTCGGGGAACACGTCGCACACCTTGGCCGACAGGTAAGCCACCGGTGCGCTCGATGTGACGCGGACCGACAACCGGGCCTGTCCCATGATCTCCAGCTCGTCCTCCAGCGGTTTCCAGGTGTAGGTCAGGGAGTGGATCTCGTCCGGTCGCTGATCGGCGGACTGGCCCCAGGGCATGGCGCCCGCGCACGAGATCCACGCGGTCCAGCCCACGTCGCCGCGCACCTCGAGCTGATCCGGCCCGTCGTCGTCGCGATCGGTTGCGGCCTTGGCCAGGGCCATCGTCGTGGGGCTGAGGCGCTCGGCGGGCCAGGTCGGCTCGTACCGCCACGCACCGCGCACCTCGGCGCGGTCCGGCGCCGGCAGGGTGGAGCGCTGCACGTACACCATGATCGGCGGTTCGGACTCCACGCCGTTGTCGATGCCCTTCAGCCAGTGGTCCCACCACTTCAGGTGTTCAGGGATCAGATCGTGGTTCGGGCCGGGCCGGCACGTGTCGGTGGACGCGTGCGACCACGGCCCGATGATCATGCGCTTGGGGCAGGTCAGCGCCTCGAACGTGCGGAAGGTGTTGTTGCGATAGCCGTCGGCCCAGCCGGCGATGATCATCGTGGGACATTCGATCGCCTCGATGTCGAACCGCAGCGAACCGAACTTCCAGTAGTCGTCCAGTCGCTGGTGCGCGCGCCACGTGAGGAGCCACGGCTCCGTCTCCAGCACGCGGCGCTCCCACTCCTCGCGCCAGCCGTCGCCGAAGATCGACGGCACCGGCGGCAACGCGTTCATCGCCACCATGTAGGTGGGGTAGTCCACGAGGTCGAGCGCCTTCAGCGCGCCGCCGAAGTAGTGCACATCGTCGCCGAACCTGTCGTCGGTGGCGAAGATCGGGATGATCGCCTTCAGCGCCGGCGGCCGTTCCATCGCCAACTGGATCGAGTTGAACCCCGAGTACGACGTGCCGTACATCCCCACCGAACCGGTGGACCAGTCGCGGGTGGCGAGCCAGTCGATCACGGTCACCAGGTCGGTGCGTTCGATCGCGGGGTACTCGTCCTCGGCGATGCCTTCGCTCGTGCCGGTACCGCGGACGTCGACGCGGCACATCACGTAGCCGGCTTCGGCGAGCCGCTGGTACTCCGGCCGGTAGGACGCGGTGACATCGTCCTTGCGGTAGGGCAGCGCCTCGAGCAACGCGGGCCATGGACCATCGCCGTCTGGCCAAGGAGCCGGATAGTACAGGGTGGCGGCGAGGCGGACGCCGTCATCCATGGGGATCCACACGTGCTCGCGACGCGTCATGCGGGGCAGGGTACCGGCGGCTCCGTCACCAGCGCAGCACCGCGGTCCGTGGACCCTGACCGTTGGTCAGTTCCAGCTGCGCATCCAGATGTGGAGCGTGCGGAACGACGTGGTGAGGCGGTCGCCCACCAACAACGGCCAGAACCAGACGAACAGGACCACGAAGATCGCGAGATAGCCCACCACCACCGGGCGGAACGGATGGCGCGTGGAGATCGCGGGCCGGCCGGTCTCCGGATCGATCGCCACCTCACCGGCCTCGTCGTGCAGCACCAGCCTCGCGTCGGACAAAGCCTGGAGCGTGTAGACGGCCGCCAGGGCCATGAACGGCGTCATCGGCAACACGTAGAAGAAGAACTGCGGACGGCTCACCACGAACCAGGGCAGCCACATCACCAGGAACGGCATCACCACGAAGCCCGCACGCCAGTCGCGGGTCCTCGCCCACGACCACACGGCATACGGGATCGCGAACACCGTGCCCCAGAACAGGGCGAGGTTGCCGATCGTGAGGATCTGCCGGACGTGGCCCGTGGTGTTCTCCACGTAGAAGTTGACCGGACGCTTCATCAGGATCCACGTCCATGCCTTCGAGTAGGAGCCGTGGGTGGGCGTGAACGTGTCGGTCTTGGAGTCGTAGGCGAACTCGGTGAGGTTGGCGTGGTAGCGCCACATCTCCTTCTGGTTCTCCCACCACGCGGACAAGCTCCACCCGAAATGGTTGAACCACGGCAGCCAGGTCGCCATGTACACGATGGCCGGCACCACCAGGAAGGCCAGGATCAGGCCGAGCAGCTCCATGCCCACGGTCCGCCAGAACGCGCGCCAGCGGGACACGCCTGCGACGTGCCGCCGGGTGGTCTCCCAGATGAGGGTGAGCAGCACGGCGGCCGCGAGCGCCGTCAGCCCCGACCACTTCACCGCGCACGCGGCGCCCATGGCCGCTCCCGAGGCGAACCGCCACGGCCGCCACAACGGTGACGGCACCCGCGTCCGCCCGCGCCCGGCCGTCCCCGCGCGCCCCTCCACCAAGACCGTGGCTCCGTCCTCGCCGACGACGGTCACCGTCTGGGCGGGTTCGTCGGCGAGCGCGAGCGCGCGCTCGGTGCGACGGTCGATCCATCGGCGGTCCAGGAGCAGGCACAGGAATCCCAGCACCACCCAGAACGCCAGGTGGATGTCCAACATCGCGACGCGCGACATCACCACGTTGAGGCCGTCGAGCGCGATCAGCCCGCCGGCGACGAACGTCCACAGCGGCCGGCCGAACAGCAGCTGAGCGATCAACGCCACCATCACCGCGATCAGCGTCCCGGTCACGGCCGAGGGGAAGCGCCACCCGAAGGAGTCCATGCCGAACGCCTTGATGCCCATGCCGGTCATCCACTTGCCCAGGGGCGGATGCACCCACGAGCCCACGTCCCACTTATGCTCGACCCAGTAGTGCTCGGCGTCCTCGTCGATGCGGCACGTCTGGTCCGAACCACCGACGAAGATGCATCCCGCCTTCGCGTAATAGACCTCGTCGAAGACCATGTCGGGCGGGTTCGCCAGGGCCCACCCACGGACGATGCCGGCCAGGGCCGCCACGGCGAGGATCGCCACGATCGGCCGGTTCAGACGCTGCAGGAGGGCGGGCATCGCGTCAGGGTATCCGCGCCGGGTCCGAACATCCCGAGCTCGGGTTCATCGGCCGGGTCGGTCCTGCACGCGGTAGACGAACTGCAAGCCCTGGAACACCTCGTCGATCGCGGCGGACTTGTTGTCGACCATGCCACCGGCGAGTCCGTGGGCCTGCACGATGTCGAACGTCAGGTCGGTCGCCACCTTCGAGGCCTTCTTCGGCCAGGCGACCCAGAGCCGGCCGTCGGGCTCCAGCGCCGCCGCCAGCGCGCCGAACCGGCTTTCGAGCACGCGTCGTTCGGTGGTGAACAGCACGGCGACGTCGATGCCCTTCGCTGCCCGGCGAAGGAAGTCCACCGCGTGCGGCAGCGGCGCGATCGCGACCAGCGCTTCATCGAACCCGTCGGGTGCGTTGAGCACGCGGACCCTGGAGCCGTCCCGGATCCCGAGCTTCTTCCACAAGGGGGTCGTGGAGTAGTCCTTGTGCCCGTCGGCCACCGGAGTCCTTCCATCCTGGTCCTTCGACGCATGGTCGCAGCGACAGCATCGTGTCACCCTGGACCCGTGGAGGGAACGCTGTGGCTCGTGGGCACGCCGATCGGCAACCTGGGCGACCTCGCGCCCCGCGCCCGCGAGGTTCTGGCGGGCGTCGACCTCGTGGCATGTGAGGACACCCGCCGGACCGGCCGCCTGCTCCATGGCCTGGATCTGCGCAAACCGATGGTGTCGTTCTTCGAAGGCAATGAACGCGAGCGCACCGAGGAGCTGGTCGAACGCCTGCGCTCGGGGAGCTCGGTTGCGCTCGTCACCGACGGCGGCATGCCCTCGGTCTCCGATCCGGGCTACCGCCTGGTGCACGGCGCGATCGAAGCCGGGATCGACGTCAAGGTCGTGCCGGGGCCATCGGCCGCGTTGGCGGCGCTGGTGCTCTCCGGCCTGCCCACCGATCGGTTCACGTTCGAGGGGTTCCTGCCGCGCAAGCCGGGGGAGCGGATGCGGCGGCTCGACTCGCTCCGCCACGACCCGAGGACGCTCGTCGTCTTCGAGTCACCGCGGCGGGTGCAGATCCTCCTGCGCGACGCGCTCGTGGCCTTGGGGGATCGGCGCATCGCGATCGCGCGTGAGCTCACCAAGCTCCACGAGGAGGTCATGCGCGGGCGTATCTCGGAGGTGTTGTCGCACATGGGCGATGCCGAACTCAAGGGCGAGGTCGTCGTCGTGATCGACGGCGAGCACACGCCCGAGATCCCCGATCTCGAGACGTGCGCCGACGAGGCGCAGGAACTCGTGGACGAGGGCATGCGCAAACGCGACGCCGCGCACGCCGTCGCCGAGCGGCACCACGTCTCGGCCAACGACGTGTACCGCCAGCTGCTCAAGCGCGGCTGAGCCCCGTCGTCATCCGGCCTGCACTAGGCTCCGCGCATGGACGAGCGCTTCGCCCAGGAGATGGCCGCCGGCTACGCCTTCGATGAGCCCTGTGTGGTGCTGGGCGGGCCGATGCTCGACGGCGAGGTCGACCCGAGCAGCAGGGTCCAGCTGCCGCTGTCCATGGTGAACCGCCACGGGCTCGTCGCCGGCGCCACCGGCACCGGCAAGACGAAGACCCTGCAGATCTTGGCGGGCCAGCTGTCCGACGCGGGGGTGCCGGTGTTCATCGCCGACGTGAAGGGCGACCTCACCGGCATCTCCCAGCCCGGCGATGCCACGGCGGGTCCGGTGGCCGAGCGGTGCGCGCAGCTGGGCTGGACGTTCGAACCCAAGGCCCACCCCGTCGAGCTGTTGTCGCTGAGCGGCGACCTCGGGGCGCAGGTTCGCGCCACGATCCACTCGTTCGGGCCGCTACTGCTGGCCAAGGTGCTGGATCTCAACAAGACGCAGACCTCGGTGCTCTCGCTCGTCTTCAAGTACTGCGACGACGAGAACTATCCGTTGCTCGATCTGGCCGACCTGCGGACGACGCTGAAGTTCCTGTCCTCGGACGAAGGCAAGCCGGTGCTCGAGGAGTACGGCGGCGTCTCGAAGGCGAGCGTGGGTGTGCTGCTGCGCTCGCTCGTCGAGTTGGAAGAAGCCGGGGCCGGCGAGTTCTTCGGTGAGCCGGAGTTCGACGTCGCCGATCTGCTGCGCGTCACGTCCGACGGCAGGGGCGTCGTGAGCCTGCTCGAGATCAGCGACGTGATGGATCGCCCGCGCCTGTTCAGCACCTTCATGTTGTGGATGCTGGCCCAGGTCTACGCCGAGCTCCCGGAGGAGGGCGACCTGCCCAAGCCCAAGCTCGCGTTCTTCTTCGACGAGGCCCACCTGCTGTTCGACGATGCCTCTGAGGCGCTGCTCGACCAGATCGAACTCACGGCTCGCCTGATCCGATCGAAGGGCGTCGGCGTGTACTTCGTGACCCAGTCGCCGACGGACGTTCCGAGCTCCGTGCTCTCCCAGTTGGGCAATCGGGTCCAGCACGCCCTGCGCGCGTTCACGCCTGACGACGAGACCGCCCTGAACAAGACGGTGAAGACCTTCCCGAAGACCGAGCACTACGACGTTGGGGCCACGCTCACCTCGCTCGGGATCGGCGAGGCCCTCGTCACGCTGCTGACCCCCAAGGGGTGCCCACCCCACTGGCCGCCACCCGGCTCGTGCCGCCCGATTCGCTGATGGACGCGGTGGACGAGGCGTCCTTCCAACGGTTGCGGGCTGAAGGGGCGCTGGGGGCGAAGTACGCGCAGGCCGTCGACCGCGAGAGCGCCCACGAGATGATCACCGCGCGCCTGGGAACGGCGAAGGAAGCCGCCGGCGTCCCTGCAGCGCCGGCCGGATCGGTGCCGCTGCCTCCTCCGCCCTCCGGTTCACCCCCGGCGTCACCGAAGCCGGCGCCGAAGCCCCGGCCGAAGGCCGCGTCGAAGCCCGAAGCCACGTCCGGCTCCAAGGAGGGCGGGGTGGGCGACCAGGTGAAGGGCGTAGCCGTCGACTTCGCCAAGGACATGCTCACCACGGCCGACGGGCGCAAGACCCTGCGGTCGGTGTTCGGCACCCTCTTCGGCAAGAAGTAGATCTCCCGGAGCCTCGCCACTAGTCTGGCTCAGACTAGTGGCGGACTCCCGTATCA
>JBKPMF010000113.1:0-3255 GCA_046732015.1 Actinomycetota bacterium | reverse complement strand
GAGCAGCACCGACCCGGGCGCTCACGCCGTACGCGACTGGATAGCGACCCACCACCTCGCCGGCGGGCGACAGCTCCGCGACGCGTGCGTCGATGCCGAGGGTCGCCAGATAGGCCTGACCTCGGTCGCCGATCGCGACGTCCATCGGCTCGTCGAACGGCAGCGCCACCGAACGCCGGTAGGAACCCTCGGCGTCGAAGACCTGCAGGCGCCCGTGAACCCAGTCCACGATCTGGATCGACCCGTCCGGCCCAACGTCGAAGCTGGAGGGCCCGGACGGAGCGAGGTCACCCTCGCCCGCGATGCGTCCCACCTGCTTCGTGCCGTCGCCGAAGGCGACCCGGAGAGCGTGTCCGTCGGGCGAACGCGGATGATCCCAATCCAGCGCCTCGGCCACCGTGCGGGTCGGCAGCTGCGCGGTGGTCAGCACCCGCAGGGGCGCCGTCTGGCCGGCCGGCGGGTAGTCGACCCTGGTGCCGTCGCGGGTCACCAGCTGGAGCCAGTACGAGAACCCGTCGGCGGGTACGAGGCCCCTCGGAACGGTGAACCGATATCCACCGCTCGATGGTTCGCCGTCGACGCGCGACCACCCGTCGGTGCCGGCGGGCCGGACGTAGGCAACCGCTGTGCTGACCGCGCAGGACGAGGCCTCGGGTTCGGTGCAGACGGTGGCAGCACCGAGCGATACGGGGCTGTTCGCCGTGACGATCGCCGGGGCGGCGTGCAACACCTCGGGACGCGGGCCTCCGGAAGCCGGGGATGTCGCGCCGCCGAGCAGGGCGGCGCCCGTCGCGACCCCCGCGAGCACCCCGGCCACCACGCCCGCCACCACCACCCGGCGCCGTCCGCGTGGCTCGTTGCGAGAAGGAACCATGTCCACCTCCTGCGTCCGGGGGAGGCGGGAGGACGACAGAGGCTATGTCAGGGCGGGGCCGTCGCGCCGTGACGGAGGTCACGGTTCGAGCACCACGACGGGCGCTGGGGTAGCGTGCCACCGTGGACGACGACGCGTTCCCGGTTCGCTACTCCCCTAGGTTCACCTGGCTGTTCGTGCCGCTCTTCCTCGGCCCGAGGCACGCGGAGGTCCGCCTCACCGCCGATGCGCTCCACGTGCGGATGGGGTGGGCGTTCCGAGCGACGATCCCGCGGACGTCGATCCAGTGGGGGCGCCGGGCCCCCGACGAACCCTGGGCCGTGGGCGTGCACTCGAACTTCCGGGGGCGCTGGGTGGTGAACGGCTCGTCGCTGGGCATCGTCGAACTCGGTCTGGAGCCGGCGGCCCGTGCCCGTACCGCCATCTTCCCGATCGCCGTGAAGGTGCTCGGCCTCGGGCTCCGGGACCCCGAAGGCCTGCTGAAGACCCTCGGCGTGCCCGAGCACGACTAGGCGCCGCTAGGCCGACGCACCCTCCACGGAGGCCACGGCCGCCTGCCCCGCCGCGAGGCGCGCGGTCTCCACGCGGAACGGCGAGCAACTGACGTAGTCCAACCCCAGTTCGTGGCAGAAGACGACGCTCGCGGGGTCACCGCCGTGTTCGCCACAGATCCCGAGGTGCATGGCGGGATTCGCAGCTCGGCCTTCCTCCGCGGCGATCCGCATCAGGGCGCCCACGCCCGGCCGGTCGATCGTGACGAACGGGTTCGCGGGCACGAGCTTTCGCTCCTCGTACATCCCCACGAACTTGCCGATGTCGTCGCGGCTGAACCCGAACGCGGTCTGCGTGAGGTCGTTGGTGCCGAACGAGAAGAAGTCGGCGCTCTCGGCGATCTCGCCGGCGGTGACCGCCGCGCGTGGCAGCTCGATCATCGTGCCCCATTCGAGGTGGCTCAGCTCGGCGCCCTCGCGATCGAGGATCTCGCGGGCGACGGGTTCGAGCTCGGCGCGCATCTGCTGGAGCTCGGGCGCGGTGGCGACCAGCGGGATCATGATCTCGACCTGCGGGTCGCCCCCGTCCCGGCGCACCTGAACGGCCGCCTCCACGATCGCTCGCACCTGCATCGCGTACAGCCCTGGCTTGATGATGCCCAGGCGCACGCCGCGGAGGCCGAGCATGGGGTTCATCTCGTGGAGCTCGTTCACCTTCTGCAGCACGCGCTCCTGCTCGGTGACGTCCTCACCCTTGGCCTTGGCGAGCGCCACCTCGACCGCGAGCTCCACCTGGTCGGGAAGGAATTCGTGCAGCGGCGGGTCGAGCAGCCGCACCGTCACCGGCAGCCCGCTCATCGCGGTGAAGATGCCCACGAAGTCGTCCTGCTGCAGTGGCGTCAGGGCGTCGTAGGCCTCCTGCTCCTGCTCCACCGTCTCGGCGAAGATCATCTTGCGGACCGCGAGGACGCGCTCCTCCCCGAGGAACATGTGCTCGGTGCGGCACAGGCCGATGCCCTCGGCGCCACGTTCGCGGGCGTTCGTCGACTGGTCGGGCGTGTCGGCGTTGGCGCGGACCCGCAACCGGCGCCGCTCGTCCGCGATCGTCATCAGGCGTTCGAACGAACGCCACAGTGGTTCCTGGCGCGCGGCCTCGTCCCCCTGCCGCGCCTTCTCGAGCAGGGATTCCTGGAGCGGGAGTTCGCCCACGAAGACGTTGCCGCTGAACCCGTCGATCGTGATGACGTCGCCCTCACGCACGGCGGTGCCGTTGGCGGTGAACTGCCCGTCGGCCATCCGGAGCTTGATCGCGTCGGCGCCGCACACCGCCGGGATGCCCTCACCGCGCGCCACCACGGCCGCGTGCGAGTTGGTGCCGCCGGCGCTCGTCAGGATGCCCTGGGCCGCGATCATGCCGTGGTAGTCGTCCGGCGTGGTCTCGCGCCGGACCAGGATGACCCGCTCCCCCGCCTGCCCTCGTGCCTGCGCCTCGTCGGCCGTGAACACCACCGCTCCGGTGGCCGCCCCGGGCGATGCGTTGAGTCCGGTCGCGATCGGTTCGGCCCCGGATGCATCGACCCGGCGCTTGAACAGCTCTTCCAGTCGGTTGGCGTCGACGCGCAGCAGCGCCTCTCCTTCATCGATCAGCCCCTCGTCGAGCATCTCGAACGCCATGACCCACTCGCCGAACGCGGTGCGCTTGCCCACCCGCGTCTGCAGGATCCACAGCCGGCCCTTCTCGATCGTGAACTCGATGTCGCACATGTCGCGGTAGTGGCGCTCGAGGGTGGCCATCACCTCTCGGAGTGCCGTGTACGACGTCGGATCGACCGTCTCCAGGTCGGCGAGCGGCAGCGTGTTGCGGATGCCCGCCACGACGTCCTCGCCCTG
>JBKPMF010000112.1:0-25435 GCA_046732015.1 Actinomycetota bacterium | reverse complement strand
CCGTCACCGACGCCAAGATGAACGACTACTGGGGCGCGGGGAACTTCGATGCCTACATCTGGTACTGGAGCGGGGACCCCGATCCCAACTACCAGCTCTTCGTCTTCACCTCGGACCAGTGCGGTTCCTGGAGCGACGGCTGCTGGAAGGATCCGACGTTCGATGCGCTCTACGACGAACAGCGCAGCGTCTTCGACCGAGCCGACCGCCAAGCCGTGGTCTTCGAGGCGCAGCAGCGCGTCTATGACGAGATCCCCGGAGTGGTGCTGGCCTATCCAGGATGGCTCCAGGCCTACCGGAACGACCGCTTCACCGGGTGGGTGCCGGCGCCGGGCGCGAACGGCTATCTGCTGCCCGGCTACAACTACGACTCGCTGATCGAGTTGCGGCCGATGAACGAGACCGTGGCAGGCGGTTCGGGATCCGGCGGGGTGCCGGGCTGGGCCTGGCTCGCGGCGATCACCGTCATCACGGTGGCCGGCGTCACCTTGGCGCGTCGCGGCCGCCGCCGCGAGCTCGACGAGGCGTAAGCGTCACCGAGATCGGCGACCGGGCGGAAAGGGACGAAGGTGGGCACTCGGAAGTACGTGCTCCGCAAGGCGTTCCAGGCACTCATCACGCTCGGGTTCGTGCTCACGCTCAACTTCTTCATGTTCCGAGTCTTGCCCGGGGATCCCGTGGGCCTGCTCGCCAAGAGCGACAAGCTCACCGAGCAGGACATCGCCGAACTCCGGAGCGAACTGGGGCTGGATCAGCCGTTGGGGACCCAGTACGTCACCTACGTACGGCAGACATTGAGCGGCAACCTGGGTACATCGCTCCGGACAGGCCGGCCGGTCGCCGATGTCGTGTCTTCGCGACTGTGGCCCACGATCCTGCTGGTCGGTCTCGGCACGATCCTGTCCACGGTGATCGGGATCTGGATCGGGATCAAAGGCGGGTGGAAGCGAGGGAGCGCGTTCGACACCTCAACCCTGATGGGCTCACTCGCCCTGTACTCGATCCCCGAAGGGTGGCTGGGGATGCTGCTCCTGTTGCTGTTCTCGGGCTTCCTCGGGTGGTTCCCGGCAGGCGGCTATGAGACCGGCGACCTCACCGGAACGGCCAGGTTGGTGGACATCCTCGACCATCTCTTCCTGCCACTGCTGACGTTGACGCTGGGGTATGTGGGGCAATACGCGATCATCATGCGGTCCTCGATGATCGACGTGGTCAACGAGGAGTACATCACCAGCGCTCGAGCCAAGGGCGTGCCTGAACATCTGGTGCGGGCTCGGCACGCGGTGCCCAACGCGTTCCTGCCGACGTTCACGCTGATCTTCCTGAACATCGGGTTCGTGCTGGGTGGCGCCGTCGTGGTCGAAGCGGTCTTCAGTTGGCCCGGTATCGGACAACTCACGTACGACGCGATCAACAAGCTCGACTACCCGGTGATCCAGGCCGTGTTCCTGTTGGCGAGCGTGGCTGTGCTGGTGTGCAACCTGGTGGCCGACATCACGTACGGCTACCTCGACCCGCGGATCCGGGAGGCCTGATGGCGACCGAAGGTCCCGTTGAGCTTCGATCGGCCCGGTCGCTGATCTGGGCGCGGCGCCGCACCACCCTCGCAGCCCATTGGCGCACGTTCCGCCGGAGCCGGCAGGGCATGATCGGCCTCACGGTGCTGCTGGTCTTCATCGGGTTCGCGATCATCGGGCCGATGGTGATCGACCCGGCCTCGGTCGAGCCCGCGACCGCCAGCGGTCCGATCACGGCTTCTCCTTCGCTCGCCTACCCGCTCGGGACCGACAACTTCGGTCGCTCCGTGCTGTCCCTGGTGATCGTTGGCGCGAGGATCTCGCTGCTGGTGGGGTTCACGGCGGCGTTCGGCACGATGCTGATCGGCGCCACGGTGGGGATCTCGGCGGGCTACTTCGGTGGCACGAGGATCGACACCGCGCTCAACGCCTTCACGAACTGGTTCCTCGTCCTGCCGTGGATCGCCCTGGCGATCGCGCTCACGGCCGTCATCGGGCCCACGCTGGTCAACGTCATCGTGGTGATCGCCATCACCTCGTGGGCGAGCACCGCCCGGGTCGTGCGCTCGCAGTCGCTGTCGATCAAAGAGCGGCCGTTCCTGGAACGCTCTCGTGCGCTCGGCGCGGGCCATTGGCACCAGGTGTCGCATCACATGCTGCCCAACGTGTTCCCGATCCTGTTCTCGAGCGCCGTCCTCATGGTGGCCCTGGCGATCCTGTCGGAGACCACGCTGTCGATCCTGGGCCTGGGGCCGGCGGGCGCGATCACCTGGGGCCAGACGATCAAAGCGTCGTTCGACGCCGGCGCGATGTCGGCCGGTTGGTGGTGGTGGCTGATCCCGCCCGGCGTCGCGATCATGATGGTGACGCTGTCGTTCACGATGGTGGGGTTCGCGCTCGACGAGGTGCTCAGCCCTCGGTTGCGCGAACGCTGACGGGTCAAGCGGGAGGCCGAGGCTGCCGACGCAGCCACCATGGGATGGCTCTTCTGGGTCGGCGCCGCCGTGCTGGCCGTGGTGGCGATCGCTCGGCTGGCCAGGCGCCGGTCGCGGCAGCGCGAACTCATGCTGCTGTGCCACCGCGCCGGGCTGTCGTTCATGCCCATCGACCCGTTCCCCGACACGCTGTGGCTCCCGTTCGGCTGGCTGGGCCTCGGCCGGTGGATCGCCGCGGAGAACGTGGTGTGGAACGAGGCCGACGGTGAGGCCGCCCGCGCGTTCGACCTGGTCACCGAGGAGCGTCCCGCCGGCGAGGAGGCGCAACCCACCCAGCATCGCTTCACCTGCGCCAGCGTCGCCTTGCCCTTCGGCTGTCCGCGATTGCAGATCGAGCCACGCGATGCGCTCGATGGGGTGATCGACGTGCTCACCGGCGAGGACATCGCGCTGGAGCTCGAGGCCTTCAACCGAAGGTTCCACGTGCGAGGCATCGACCGTCGATTCGCAGTGGCGTTCTGCGACCAACGGATGATGCAGGCGCTGCTCGCCCTGCCCTCCGGAGTGAGCATCGCGGTCAACGAGGACCGGATGCTGCTGCGCTCTGCCACCCTCCCTCCCGCCCAGGTCCTGCTGCTCTTGGAGGCCGCCCGGGCCATCGCCAGGCGGGTTCCCCCGGTCGTGGCGAGCCTCTATCCACCGCGCCCCAGCAAGGGTCCGCATGAGGACCGCTGGCTCCAGGGTCAGTGGTCTCCCGAGCCCATCGGTGAGGGCGAGGCGTGAACCGGCAGGGCGCGGCGGGCTAAGCTGTCGCCTTCGAACGACCATCCAAGGGGGAACGCTCGTGCTCTGGCTCTGGATCCTGATCGCAGTGGTCGTGATCGCCGTCGTCGGCGGCGTGGTCTCCTACAACCGCTTCATCTCCCAGAAGAACCTGATCAAGGACGCCTGGGCCAACATCGACACCGAGCTCAAGCGCCGGTACGACCTCATCCCGAACCTGGTCGAGACCGTGAAGGGCTACGCCGCCCACGAGAAGGAGGTCTTCGAGGAAGTCGCGCGCGCGCGTTCGATGGCCGCGGGCGCCACCGGGTCGCCGGCTTCCCAGGCTGCCGCCGAAGGCCCGTTGGTCGCCGCGCTCGGCAAGCTGTTCGCCGTCGCTGAGAACTACCCCGACCTCAAGGCGAACCAGAACTTCCTGGAACTGCAGCGAGAGCTCACCAACACCGAGGATCGCCTGCAGACGGCGCGGCGCTTCTACAACGCCAACGTCCGTGAGTACAACCAGCGCGTGAAGCAGTTCCCGTCGGTGCTGGTCGCCAACGCCTTCCACTTCGAGGAAGCGGAGTTCTTCGAGGTCGACGAGGCCACCCGCGAGGCCGGCGCTCCCCAAGTGGACTTCGGCACCGCCGGCGGCTCGGGCGCGACGCCCCCTGCCACCGGCGCCACGACGCCACCGCCGCCGGCTGATGACGTGCCGGAACCCCCGGGCCAACCCACCCCGCCGAACCCAACCAGCTAACGGTCGCCCAAGGCGACCGCGTCGGGCTCGGGGGGTTCGTAGGCATCCTCGTCCGGCCCGGTGCCCTCGAGGGCCGGTCCGTTGCGGACCTTGCGGGTGAGGATCCACCAGACGCCCGCCCACACGACGGCGACCCCTCCCAACGCGAACGCGGCCTGCCGCGGCCCGGCGGCGTCGGCGATGGCGGAGGCGGCCAGGCTCGAGATCCCCAACGACAGGGTGATCAGTGCGAAATCGACGGCGAAGATACGGCCTCGGATATGGTCCGGAACCAGCACCTGGAGCCCGTAGGTCGACAGCACCCATTGCGATCCACCACCCAGGTGGGCCACGAAGATCGCCACGGCCGCCACCCACAATGCGGGAGCCAGCCCCAATCCCATGTAGGACAGCCCGAACACGGTGAGCGCGAGGCCGATCGCGCTGAACAGCCGTCGATGCTGCGGTCCGCTAAGCCGGTGACCGAAGAACGGACCCACCAATGCGCCCACGCCGCGCGCGGCCATCAGGATGCCCACCCCGATGTCGCCCTTGCCGAACACGTCGGCTCCGAACACCGGGATCAGCGCCAGGACCCCAGCCGCAAGACCGAACCCTCCCTTGACCGTGATGAGCGCCAAGACCCGCCGATCCGTGCGGGCGTAGTGCAGGACCTCTTTGGTGGCCTCGACGATCTTCGGGTGCTCGTGGTCCGCGGCCCGTGCTTCGCTGAACGAGCGCCGGATGCCGGCCAGGAACAGGGCCGACAGCAAGAACGAGAGCGCATCGACCACGAAGGCGGTGTCGCGGCCGAACACCGTGGAGATCACGCCGCCGAGCGCCGCGCCCACCGCGAGCATCGTTCCCCACAGGGAGCCCGCGATCGCGTTGGCCGAGGGGAGGTCCTCGGGATCCACGACGTTGGGCACCGCCGCCGACGAGGCCGGCTCGAAGGGGGCGCTGAACACCGACAACGCCGCGAGCAGCGGGTAGGCGAGCCAGACCGTCTCGGGTCCAACGAACAGGAACGCCGAGCAGATCACCGCGCGAACCAGGTCGCACACGATCATCAACCGGCGCCGGTCCACGCGGTCGGCCAGCACGCCGGCTGCCGGTGAGGCGAGGAAGAACGCCAGCTCCTGGGCCATGATGGCCAGGCCCACGTCGATCGCTCGGCCGGTGGTCTCCAGGATCAGCCCCGTGATCGCAACGAACAGGAACCAGTCGCCGCCCAGCGAGATCACCGAGGCCAGGAACAGGCGCCGGAAGTCTCGGTTCCGCCGCAGGAGGGAAACGCTGGCTCGAACCCCTCCGGGCGGGGCGTGGTGTTCCTCGGATCCGGGTTTGGGCGTTGCCATGGCTGGGCAGTCAGACTATCTAGGCTCCGTCTCGTGAGGAGGTCGCCGTGCTCGAACGGATCACCTGGTTCCGGCAGTCCGCGCTCCGATGGATCGACGAAGAACGCACGATCTACATCGACCCGTGGGGCACGCCCGAGGACGCCCCGCCCGCCGACCTGATCCTGATCACGCACGCCCACCTCGATCATTTCCAGCCCGAGGAGATCGAACGGCTCCGAACGGCCGGAACGAAACTGGTGGCTCCGCGCGATGTCGCCGACGAACTCACCGGGGACGTGACGGCGGTGGCACCCGACCAGAAGCACGAGGTCGCCGGGGTCTCGTTCTCCACCGTCCCCGCGTACAACACGCGCGAAGAGGCGCTGGACTTCCACCCGCGGACCAACGAGTGGGTGGGGTACGTGCTCGAGCTCGGCGGCGACACCTACTACCACGCGGGTGATACCGACCATGCGCCCGAGCTCGACACGATCGACACGGATGTCGCGTTCCTGCCCGTGGGCGGGTACTACACGATGAACGTGGAGGAAGCGGCGGGCCTGGCCCTGGCGATGACCCCCCGGCTCGCCGTGCCGATGCACTACGGCTTCGTGGTGGGCTCGGCCACGGACGGGGACCGGTTCCGCGACGCCGCGTCCCCTGTGGCGGTCGACCTCATGGTTCCCACGAACCCGTTCGAATGCTGAGGCGAACGCCGGACCCGGAGCGATAGGCTCCGGGAGAACCAACCGAGAACCGAGGGGAGACGAATGGCGCTCGGCTACGCAGGCGACCTGTACATCCTGGCGTTCGACCACCGAGGATCGTTCCAGAAGAAGTTCTTCGGCATCGAGGGTGCGGCAGGGCCCGAAGACACGTTGAAGATCATCGACGCGAAGACCGTGATCTTCGAGGGCCTCCTCCGCGCGCTCGCCGACGGCGTCAGCAACGAGGCGGCAGGGGTGCTCGTCGACGAGCAGTTCGGCGCCGAGGTGGCTCGGGCCGCGAACCGCGACGGACTGAAGCTCGCGATGCCCGCGGAGAAGTCGGGCCAGCACGAGTTCGACTTCGAGTACGGCGAGGAGTTCTCGGCGCACATCGAGGCGTTCGACCCCGCCTTCACGAAGGTGCTCGTGCGCTACAACCCCGAAGGCGACGGCGCGATGAATGCCCGCCAGGCCGTTCGGCTGACGCAGCTGTCGGACTGGCTGCATCACACCGGACGCCGCTTCCTGTTCGAGCTGCTCGTCCCCGCCGAACCCCATCAGCTGGAGACGGTCGCCAACGACGTCGGCCGGTTCGACCGGGAGGTGCGTCCTCACCTGATGCGTGTGGCGATCGCGGAGCTGCAGGCCACCGGGGTCGAGCCCGACATCTGGAAGATCGAGGGGATCGACGATCCCGAGCAGTGTCGCGAAGTGGCCGAGCAGTGTCGGATCGGCGGGCGCGACGGCGTGGCGTGCATCGTCCTGGGTCGCGGCGCCGATGACGCGGCGGTCGATGCCTGGCTGCGCGCAGCGCGTGGTGTCCCCGGCTATCAGGGGTTCGCGATCGGCCGGTCGATCTGGTGGAACCCGTTGAAGTTCTTCGTCGACGGTGCGCTCCCGCGCGAAGAGGCCGTCTCGCAGATCGCGAACAACTACCGGCGGTTCGTCGCCGTGTGGGAACAGGGCTAGGGGAAGGAGATCGCCATGGCGGTCATCAAGACGATCGATCTGGTCGGGGTGTCGGGCGAGTCCTGGCGCGATGCCGCGCAGCAGGCGCTGGCCGAAGCGGCCAAGACGATCCGAGGGATCGAGAGCATGGACATCCTGGAGACCTCGGCGAAGGTCGCGGACGGCCAGATCAGCGAGTACCACACGCACGTGCGGATCCGGTTCCGCATCGAGCGCTGACCGTTCCAGCGACGTCTGCTGAGCGGCTCCTCCGTCGACCGGCTCAGCCTTCGACCAGCAGCCCTCGCCGCTTGCGGATGCGCCGGTCGAGCCGGTGGAAGAGCAGGTAGTCCACGGCGACACCGATCACCACGATCACGCCGAGCACGGCCAAGAGCTCGGGTACGTTGCTCTGTTCCTCGGCGAGCAGATGGCCCAGACCTGAGGCGCCCACCGCGGTGATGATGAGTTCGGCCGCCATCAGCGCCTTCCACGCGAAGCCCCACGCCTGCTGCAGGCCGGCGACGAAGCCGGGCATGGCCGCGGGCAGGATCACGTCCCGGTACAGGCCCCATCCGTCGGCACCCATCGTCCGGCCTGCCCGGGTGAGGATCGGCGGGACCTGCCGGATCGCCGACATCGTGGCCAGCGTCACCGACGGGAAGGCGCCCACGATCGTGACGAACACCACCGCGCGTTCGCTGGCCCCGAACCAGATCACCGCGAGGGGCAGCCACGCCACGAACGGCGTGATCTGGAGCGCCACGATCAACGGCCGGATCGATCGACGCGCGAACTCGTTGAGGGCCATGCCCACCCCGATCGCGACGCCGATCGCGATCGAGCAGGCGAACGCGAACAGCAGCCGGAGGAGGGTCTTGACCGTGGCTTCGGGGATCGTCCCGTCTCGCATGCCCGTGAGGAAGGCGCTCCATACCTCGGCGGGAGAGGGCACGCCGCGCGTGTCGGTGAGGGCCGCCACGATCGCCCACACCGCGATGAGCACCACGATGCCGAACACCGGCGGGCCGATCTCATCCCAGATCCGCTTCACCGGTTCGCCCCCTTGTCGACCTCGCGCATCAGGAGCTCGTGGACCTCGGAGACCACGCGTGCTACCAGGACGTCATCGAGCTGGCGAGGTCGTGGCGCGTTGATGCGCACTTCTTCGATCAACTTGCCCGGAGCGGCCGACAGGACGAGCACCCGGTCGGCGAGGAGTGCGGCTTCCCGAACGTTGTGGGTCACGAACACGAAGGTCGTGCGCCCGTCGCGCTCCACCCACACGCGCTGGACCTCGTCCTGGAGGAGCTCGCGCGCCTGCGCGTCGAGCGCGCCGAAGGGCTCGTCGCCCAGCAGGACGTCGGGTTCGCAGGCGAGGGCGCGAGCGAGTGCCGCCCGCTGCCGCATGCCCGCCGACAGCTCGTGCGGCTGGACATCGGCGAAGCGCTCGAGACCGACGTTGGTGAGCCAGGCGTTGGCACGTTCTCGTCGCTGGTCGGCGGGGACGTCGATCAGCTTCAGTGCGAGCTCGACGTTGCCGGACACCGACAGCCAGGGGAACAACGCCGGCTCTTGGAACAACACCGCGCGGTCGGGGCCGGGGGCGGTGATCGGCGTGCCGTCGAGCAACGCCGAACCCGACGTCGGGCGTTCCAGGCCGGCAAGGATGTTGAGGATCGAGGTCTTGCCGCTGCCCGACGGACCCAGCAGGCACACGAACTCACCCTCGCGCACCTGGAACGACACATGGTCGACCGCGGTGACGTCGGTTCCCGTGGTGGACCTGCGCGTCTTCACGAGGTCCCGGACCTCCAGCTTGGGAGGCCCGGCGTCGCGAACCGATGCCAGGTCGACGATGTTGGTGGCGGCGTCGCTCATCGGGGTGTCCTCATCGCAACCGGAACTTCTCCGCCATCTCGATCTGCACGACCTTGCTGTCCTGGATCACGAGGACCACGGTCCCGTACTGGATCTTCCGGACGATGTCGGAGACCTTGGCCAGGACGGCGCGCTCCTCATCGGTGAGGCCGGCCAGCTTCTCGTTCGGCCCCTGGTCTGCGCTCGGTTGGTCACTCATCTCTCGGCCCTTCGAAAGACGGAAAAGGCCACAGCGAGATCTCGCCGTGGCCTCCAGTCTGTCTGGTCAGCTACGCAAGCGAAAGTATCCGTGCACTGCGGCCCCGTCAACGGCGCTGCAACGCTGACCCCTATGAACCGGAGCCGAAGAAGAACCCCATGCCAGGAACGCCACCGGGAGCAGGAACAACCCGCCCACGAAGATCCCCAGACGCAGGTTGCTGGCCACGAGCCAGTCGTCCAAGCCGATCACGTTGCGCTTCACGGGCTGGAAGAAGAAGGCCAGGATGATCAGCGACACGATCGTCACGCCGATCGCCTCGGCCAGCACGATCTGCGCGGCCACGGGTGTGGGCTGCAACATGGCCACGACCAGCGTGTCGGCCAGGGTCGTGATGTTGGCGCCCATGATGTATGGCAGCGCCTCATCCCGCTTGACGTAGCCCTTGGCCGCCAGCGGCACCAGGACCGTCAGGGCCACGGAGACCGACAGGGTCAGGGTCGCCACCAGACACCCCAGCGCGAACATCGTCCACGGGTTCTTCAACCAGGCCGCGCGTTTCGAGGCCGTGGCGTCGCTGCTCACCTGTGGCAACACGCGGTCGATCAGGTTGAACGCCACCAGGATCACGCCCAGCCCAGTCGCGAAGAGCGCCCAACCGGGGAGATGGGCTTCGGCGAGGTCGACGAACGGCCCCCAGAGCTTGCCCAGGATCGCGTCGAGCTTGCCGCTGGCGTGCAGGTTGAACCCGTCGAGCCAGCCGGCGCGGATGATCCCGTACCCGATCAACATGCCGGGGATGTAGGTGATCGCCGTCATCGTCATCGCCTGGATGCCGATGCCGATCGAGTCTCCGCGTGGCCGGTCCTTGTGCTTCGTGGCATACAGGAACCCGGTGAGCAGCACGATGAACGATGCACCCAGGCGCGAGCCGGACAACATCGTGAAGGCCTGGAACTTCGAGATCGTCCCCGCCCCGAACAGGCTGATCGCCGTGGCCGCGACGGGGGAGCCCGAGAGCACGAAGTAGGCGCCCAGCCACCCGGTCCCCAGCGTCGAGAGCCCGTTGGCGAACGGGAACTGCCCTTCGATCTGAGGACCCACCGCCTGGGCGCCAGACTTCATCAGCTGGATCGCGAGGATGAACAGGAAGATGGCCGGCAGGAAGAACAGGACCTTCTTGATGAAGTACCAGGAACTACGTTCGAGCTCGAACGGGCCGAGGTCGATGTAGTGACGGGTTTGATCGGCTTCGAAGGGGACGCAGAACTCTCCGTCCACCTCGACTAGGTTCGCCTCACGCTCGAGGTCGCGTTTCGCCTCGGAGGTCTTGGCCATGCTCTCTCCTGCCAGGAACGGAAATGGCCGCAACGTCTCGGTGCTGGGGGTCGCTCCCCCGAAGGAGAACGGCGATGGATCGACGTTGCGGCCTCCGGTGTTTCCGGTCAGCTGCACCTGGAAGGGTAGTGGCGCCCGGCGCTCCCGGTCAACGCGACTTTCGGCCGCTTCTGTTGAGACTTGTGACGATGGTGTGTTCGCCAGACGGTCGAGACCTTCGACGCTTGACACCCCCGGGTCGTGACCGGTACTTCTATCTGCGTTGCCGCGCCGACCGGACCGCCGGAGGCGCTGCCTGTGTTTCGCGGAACCTCGTGTTCCGTCAACGATGTGGATCTCGTTTCGGTTGACCGGACCACCGGAGGCCGAGCCCAAGGCCGCCGGGGCTCTCCCGGTCGATCGAAAGGAGCTCGGATGCTGTTCCGTTCCCGGAAGCTGCAGGGTGTCGCCCTGTTCGCCTCCCTCGCCATCGTGCTCGCTGCCTGCTCCTCGGACAGCGACGGTGGATCCGGTAGTGCCAGCGCCGACGGCGCCTGCACGCCGGCCGACACGCCCGTCATCAACTTCGCCGCCTACAGCACGCCACGCGAGGCATACGGCAAGATCATCCCCGCGTTCGTGTCGAAGTGGAAGGAAGAGCACGACGACCAGAACGTGATCTTCCAGGAGTCCTACGCGGGCTCGACCACGCAGGCCGCCAACGTGATCGCGGGCTACGAAGCCGACGTCGTGGCGCTGTCGCTCGCCCCCGACGTCCAGCAGATCGTCGACGCCGGTCTCACGTCCGACGCCTGGCAGGACGCGCCCGACAAGGGCATGGTCTCGACCTCGGTCGTGGTCTTCGACGTCCGGCCTGGTAACCCGAACGGGTACGCGGACTGGGACGACCTCACCGCCGACGGCACCGAGATCCTGACGCCCGACCCCGCCTCGAGCGGCGGCGCGCGCTGGAACCTCGTCTCCCTGTGGGGCTCGGCCCTTCGCGGATACGCGGGGGTGGCCAAGGACGACACCGCCGCTGCCACGACGCTGATGCAGAACGTGCTCGGCAACGTGACGGTCTTCGACAAGAGCGCCCGCGACTCGATCCAGAACTTCGAGGCGGGCAACGGCGACGTGGCCATCACCTACGAGAACGAGGTGCTGACGGCGCAGGACGCCGGTCTGGACGACGAAGCGGTGTACCCGCCGTCGACCGTCCTGATCGAGAACCCGGTCGCGATCGTCGACAAGTGGGTCGACGAGCACTGCGTGCGTGACGTGGCCGAGGCGTTCGTCGCCTACCTGCACACGCCCGAAGCCAAGGAGCTCTACACCGACGTGGGCTTCCTGCGCTCGACCGACATCAAGGAAGCGAAGAAGGGTGGCGGCCAGTTCCCGGCGATCCAGGACCTGTTCACGGTCGATCAGATCGGTGGCTGGGACGCCCTGAACGAGGAGCTGTTCAGCGACAACGGGATCGCCACGCAGGCGATCGCGGCGGGCTGAGCAACTCCCTGAGGCAACACACGGAAGAAGGTTGAAGACGCGATGAGCAGCGCCGCGCAGGTTACCGCGCCTCGCAGTCGGACCCGGCTCTCTCCGAGGTCAGCTGCACGGCTGCGACGCATGACCTTGCGCGGCGCTGCCATCGTCTATCTCGGGGCGATGGTGGCGCTGCCGGTGGCGGCGGTCATCACGAAGGGGTTCGGCGACGGGCTCGAAGGATTGCGCTCGGCATTGAACGTCCCCGGGGCGGTCGCGGCGATCCGCCTCACCCTCGTCACCTCGACCTTGGCGGCGATCATCAGCGCGGTGATGGGCACCATGCTTGCCTACGCGTTGGTCCGCTACCAGTTCCCCGGTCGACGGACGTTGTCCGCCGTCGTCGACCTGCCGCTGGCGATCCCCACGTTGGTCACGGGCGTGATGCTGGTGGCCCTCTACGGACCCAACTCGATGATCGGTGGGTTCCTCGACGACCTGGGCATCCAGGTGATCTTCACGCCGATCGCGATCATGCTCGCGCTCTTGGTGGTCACGCTGCCGCTGGTGGTGCGCAGCGTGCAGCCGGTCCTCCAGGAACTCGACACCGCCGAGGAAGAGGCGGCTGCCACGCTGGGCGCCAACGCGTGGACCACGTTCTACCGGATCGTGTTGCCGGCGATCCGGCCGGCGATCGTCGGCGGCACACTGCTCACCTTCGCCCGGTGCCTCGGTGAGTTCGGCAGCGTCGTGCTCGTGGCCGGCAACGTGCCGAACAAGACCCTGACGGCGCCCGTGTTCATCTTCCAGCTCGCGAACCAGTTCCGCCCGATCGAGGCCGCGGCGGTGGCGACCGTGCTGTTCGCCCTGTCGTTCGTGCTGGTGCTCGTCACCGGACGACTCTTGCGCCGCAAGGAGGAGTCCTGATGAGCGCCTATCCCCAGACCGCCGAGCCCGCCCACACCACCGACCTGCCCGGCACGCGCAGGCGCCGGCTGGTGCGGGCCGGGATCGTCACCCTGTGCTTCCTCTACGTGGGCGTGCTGTTGCTGCTGCCCCTGGTCGGCATCGTGTGGACCGCGCTCGAGGCGGGCCTGAGCACGATCGTCGAGACGTTCCAGCGGCCTGATGTGCAGCACGCGTTCTTCCTGACGGCCGTCATCACGGCGATCACGTTGGTCGTGACGACCTTCTTCGGGGTCATCACGGCGTGGGTGCTGGTGCGCCAGCACTTCGTGGGCAAGTCGCTCTTGAACGCCCTGGTCGACCTGCCGTTCGCCCTGTCGCCGGTCACCGTCGGCCTCGCCTGCGCGATCTTGTTCGGACTCGGCGGATGGCTCTACGAGTTCTTCGACGCACGCGGGATCAAGATCCTGTTCGCGGTGCCCTCGATGGTGCTGGTCACGATCTTCATCTGCATCCCGTTCACGATCCGTGAGGTCGTGCCGGTGCTGCAGGAGATCGGCAAGGACGAAGAGGACGCCGCCAGGACGCTCGGCGCCTCGATCCTGCAGACCTGGCGCAAGGTCACGATGCCGAACATCCGATGGGGCCTGTTGTACGGGGTCGCCCTCACCACCGCGCGCTCGATCGGCGAGATCGGCGCGGTGCTCATCGTGAGCGGTTTGATCAAGGGCAAGACCGAGACGGCGACCCTGTTCATCTTCACGGCGATCGAGGAACGCCAGACCACCGAGGCCTACATCGTGGCCATCACGCTGGCCGCCGTCTCCATCGTCTTGCTGGTGACGATCGAAGCTTCGCGTCGTCGCATCGAAGGAAGGAAGGTACGCACATGAGCACGCCGATCGTGGTGGAGCAGCTCACCAAGCGGTTCGGCAAGTTCGAAGCGGTCAAAGACGTCTCGTTCACGGCGCCCGGAGGTGCGATCACCGCGCTGCTCGGACCGTCGGGTTCGGGCAAGAGCACCGTCCTGCGGATGATCGCGGGTCTGGAGACGCCGAACGACGGCCACATCCGGATGGGTGACGTCGAGTTGACCGCCAAGAGCGTGCAGGAGCGCAGGGTCGGCTTCGTGTTCCAGCACTTCGCCCTGTTCCGGCACATGACCGTCGCGGACAACGTCGCGTTCGGCCTCGCCGTCCGCAAGCAGCCGAAGGACGTGAAGAACCAACGCGTGGAGGAGCTCCTGGAGCTCGTCCAACTGGCGCCGTTCGCCAAGCGATACCCGGACCAGCTGTCGGGGGGTCAGCGCCAGCGGGTGGCCCTCGCACGGGCGCTCGCCCCGCGACCCGACGTGCTGCTGCTCGATGAGCCGTTCGGCGCGCTCGACGCGAAGGTGCGTCAGGACCTTCGGCATTGGCTCGACGGCCTGCACCGCGAACTCGGCGTGACCAGCCTGCTCGTGACCCACGATCAGGAGGAAGCGCTGGAGCTGGCCAATCAGATCGTGGTGATGCACGAAGGCCGCGTCGAGCAGGTGGGCTCGCCGGCGGAGATCTACGACGATCCCGCCACGCCGTTCGTCGCCGGGTTCGTCGGTTCGGCCAACGTGCTGCACGGCGAGGTGCGTGATGGACACGTGCACCTCGGGTCCGTTCGCGTGGCCGGCGCGGCACACCTTGCCGATGGCTCGCCCGCGACCGCCTTCGTCCGGCCCCACGACGTTCGGGTCCGCCAGAAGGGCGGGCGAGACGGCGACTTCACCGCCACGATCGAGCGAATCGCCTCCCTCGGATGGCTCGCGCGCTTGACCCTCCGTCTGGCCGACGGCCACACCCTGGTGGCGCACGTCCCGCAGGAGGAGTTGGATGGCGCCGAGGAAGGCGACACCGTGACCCTCGATCTTCGCAATCCGAAGGCGTTCCTCCGCGAGGTGCACAGCGCCGATCCCGATGAGGTCGACGCGGACGCTGAGATCGACGTGCCGCCGTCCGACCGAGCCACCGCCGGAACGGCGTGACGAGGACCGGTGCCGGACGCGAGCGCGGCGAGACTGCCGGACATGGATGCGGGTGGCCCCGGACCAGCTGACCTGAGCGGTCCGGTCGCGAAGAAGATCCCGGACGAGGTCCTGCGCTTCGCCGTGCTGGAGCCGGAGCAGCGGAAACTGTTGATGCACGTCCACGAGCTGCTTTCGGACATCCCGTACGGCACGGTCGTGCTGGTCATGCAGGACGGCAAGGTGATCCAGATCGAGACGTCCGAGAAGATCCGCCTGCGCTGAAGGACGATCTCTAGCCTTTGGTTGGATTGACTACTTCGTTCGCGAACGGGTATGACAGCGTCCGCACGAAGGCCAGAGCCGGTCGCCCACAAGGCGTCCGGCCCGAGTGGAGGGGGTCCGCGCCATATGCGACGGAGTACCAGCATCCTCCTCGCCTGCGCGCTCATCGGTTCCTTGTTCGCCTCAGCCGCCGCCGCGCAACCCGCGGCCGACGGAGGGATCAAGGGAGCGAAGCGCTCGGTCGGGGACGTCAAACCGCTTCCGGATTTCGTCCGGAAATGGATGGGGAACAAGGAGACCGCAGCCGACCTCGTGGCCCGCGGCCTCGCCCGGCCGAACGAGAACGGCCGCCTGCGACTGCCGAACGGGCAGTTCGTCGACTACGCCCTCGAGGACACCGATCACATCGTGACGATCCTCGCGGAGTTCGATGACCCGGTCCGCGGACAGATCGCGGAACCCGATCGCACGCAGGACAACAGCACCTACTGGGTGCCGTCGTTCAGCCGGAAGCATTTCCACGACATGCTGTTCACGCCGGGCGGCGGCTCGTACGGGCACAATTCGATGCATGACAACTACCTCGAGATGAGCTCAGGCCGGTACACGGTCGAGGGTCAGGTCTCGAAGTGGGTGCACATCGACGCTCCGGAGTCCGAGTTCGGTGCCAATGGCTCCAGCGGTGACGGATCGGACAACCTGAACGGTCCGGTCTACCGCGTGATCCGGGCGGGCCTGCAGGCCACGCGCGGCATCGACGAGGGCATCGACTGGTCGCCGAGCATGGTCGACACCCAGGACCGCTACGACTGTGACGGCGACGGCAACTTCGACGAGGCCGACGGCTACGTCGACCACTTCCAGCTGGTGCACGCCGGCGAGGGCGAAGAGGCCGGCGGCGGCGCACAGGGCGGCGACGCGATCTGGAGTCACCGCTGGTACGCCGGACAGGGCGGCATCGGCACGAAGGGCCCGAAGCACTGCTTGCTCGGTGGCTACCGCGTGCCCGGGACCAAGCTGTGGGTCGGTGACTACACCACGGAGCCCGAGAACGGCGCGTCCGGCGTGTTCACGCACGAGTACGGCCACGACCTCGGCCTGCCGGACCATTACGACACGGCCGGAGCCAACGACAACTCGGCGGACTTCTGGACCTTGATGGCGTCGAGCTGGCCGTCGGACAGTGCCGACGCGATCGGTGACAACCCGTACCACATGGGTGCGTGGGACAAGCTGGTGCTCGGATGGTCGGACTTCGCCACCGTGAACCCCGGCCAGGAGAAGAACGTCAACATCGGCCCGGCCGAAGGTGCCTCGACGTCCGGATGGCAGGCGCTCCGCGTGAACCTGCCGAACTACATCCAGGACGTCACCGTGTTCCCGGTCGACGGCGCGGACCCGAACTATTACTACTCGGGTCAGGGCAACGACATCGAGACCACGATGCGGCGCTCCCTGGGGAGCGCGTTGGGCTCGGACACCGAGCTGACCTTCCGGACCCAGTACGACATCGAACTGGACTGGGACTACGCCTACGTCGAGTACTCCGACGACGACGGTGCCACCTGGCACAGCGCCGACGGCGATCTGTCCACCTCGACGAACCCGAACGGGCAGAACCAGGGCCTGGGCATCACGGGCACCACGAGCGGATGGGTCGACGGGACGTACACGATCCCGGCCGGTGCCACCGACATCGGGTTCCGCTATTGGACCGACGGTGCCGTGGCCCAGCAGGGCTTCGCGGTCGACTCGATCCAGCTGAACGGTGACCCGGTCGACGATGCCACCGATCCGTCGGTGTGGACCTTCGACGGGTTCTCACAGCTGACGGACGGCGGTTTCCAGGTCGAGCGGTTCCACTACTACCTGGTGGAGTCCCGCACGTACCTCCGACAGGACTCGAACCTGTGCGGCGTCTACCAGTTCCTGTACGGCAACTGGCTGGAGAAGTGGTGCAACGCCCGGGGGCTGGTGGTTTGGTACCGCGACAGCGGCTACCCGGACAACAACACCTCCGAGCACCCGGGTCACGGTGCCGTTCTGGTGGTGGACAGCCACCCGGACGGCGTGAAGCAGCCCGGGACGAACGGCGGGTACTGGCGTGAGCGGATCCAGGCATGGGACGCCGCGTTCGGCGTCGATGCCAACGACATCACGATCCACACGGTCCGCTACGACGGCTCGCTGAAGCCGTTCGCGTGGCACGCGGATCCGGTGTCGGTCTTCGACGACTCGGTCGAAGGCGCCTACTACGACCCGGCCATCCCGTTCGCGAGCGTCATCACGCCGGGTTCGGGACTGCGGATCGAGATCCTGAAGGCGTCCTCGAACCGCAGCACGTACAAGGTGGGGGTGAGCTGGTCCGACTGACGGCCCAGACATCGAACGAGACCACCGCGGAAGGACGGGCCCCTCGGGCCCGTCCTTTTCGCGTCTTCGGGACTTCGCGTTTCGGGCTTCGCGTCTCAGGCCATGAACGCCGTGAGTCGATCCGCTTCCTCGTCCACGGCTCGCCGCACCTGGCGCGGCAACGGCTCGAACGGCTCGATGCTGACCCGGTCGTCGTCGTGGCGCCAGGTGCCGGCGACCTGGCCGTCCACCAAGAAGGTCCCGATCGACTGCGGGATCTTGACGTGGAAGATCCGGTCCCGGTGGTGCTCCGGCAGGATCAGGGTTCGGCGTGCGTGGACCAGCAGGGTGGCATCCCAGGTCGGCAGGAACCGCACCGGGAAGGGGACGCCCGCTTCCGGGATCGGCCGACCCGGGAGGTCAACCAGCATCTCGCCGTCCTCGCTGAGGAACCGCCCGATCCGGATCCTCTCGAGCGCCGCATCCACCGCGGGCAGCGGGACACCCGTGAAGCTCGAGACGTCCTTGCGCGAGGCGGGTCCGAAGGCGTTGAGGTAGCGCCGAACCAGGAGTTCGAGGCCGGCGTCAGCGGTGAGATCCGCAGCTGGGGGACCGATCCAGTCCTCCGCCAACCCGTAGAGGTCGGCTCTGCGCCGCTCCCAGGTTCCGCTCGGCGGCACCCGGACCAGATCGAGCCATCCCGTGGCACCGTTCCAGGTCGTGGAGTCCATGCCGAGTTCCTTCACCAGTTCGGATCGGCGCTGGGGGCCGTCGGCGAGCGCGGCCCGGATGCGATCGGCCCAGGCTTCGAGTTCGCGTTCGCTCGTGGCATGACGGGTGGCCTGCAGCCACCAACGGCGCCGATGCTCCCGGACGGCGATGACGATCGGCCAGTAATCGCGTCGGGAGACCATGTGGATCGTGCTGCGCATCAGGGTGGCCTGCACCACCGTGCCCCGTTCCAATGAACGCGTGAGCGCGCCGCGCTCGAACCCCCCCAGGCGCGACCAGGTCCCGATGTAGCCGCTGGGCGCGTACTGCGTCTGGAGGCCGCCGACGCTCTCGATGAACCGGGGCAGCGGCCGCTCGAAGCGCTCCAGGAGCCCTTGGCGGGCGAGCAGTGCCCGGTTCAGGTCGCGGTGGGTGAGGGTTCGCATCGTCGGAGGTGGAGGGCCGTGCCCGCTCGGTAGACTACGGGCCTCATGCCTGCCTCCATCGTGCTCGGGACCCAATGGGGAGACGAGGGCAAGGGCAAGGCGGTCGACTACCTCGCGGACGGGATGGACTTCGTCGTCCGATATCAGGGCGGCAACAACGCCGGTCACACGGTGATCGCTGAGGGCCGGCTGTTGAAGCTCCAGCTGATCCCCTCGGGCATCCTCTACCCCCACATCACGTCGGTGATCGCCGGCGGCGTCGTGGTGGATCCGCGCCACCTGTTGAAGGAGATGGACGCCGTCCGCGAAACCGGCGTCGACGTCTCGAGGCTGGTCGTGAGCGGGAACGCGCACATGATCATGCCCTACCACCTGGAGTTGGAGAAGGTCACCGAACGGTTCCTCGGCAAGAACGCCCTCGGCACCACGAAACGCGGCATCGGCCCCGCCTACGGTGACAAGGCCGCCCGGATCGGGCTGCGCATCCAGGACCTGTTCGACGAGAAGATCTTCCGGGAGAAGCTCGAGGTGGTCCTGCGCGAGAAGAACCTGATCCTGACGAAGATCTACAACCGGCTGCCGCTCGATCCCGAGCGCATCGTCGATGAGTACATGGGGCTGGCCGAGCGCATCCAGCCGATGGTGGTCGACACGTCAGCGCTGCTCTACCGCGCGCTCGAGGACGGCAAGCACGTGATGTTCGAAGGCGCGCAGGGCGTGCTGTTGGACCTCGATCACGGCACGTATCCGTTCGTCACCTCGTCGAACCCGGTGGCCGGCAGCGCCTTCGCCAGCGCCGGCATCGGACCGGGATGGGCCGAACGCATCGTGGGCATCATGAAGGCCTACATCACGCGTGTCGGTGCGGGTCCGTTCCCCACCGAGCTGCTGGACGACGTGGGCGAGCGCCTCGGCACCAGGGGCAAGGAGTTCGGCACGGTCACCGGCCGCCAGCGCCGCTGCGGATGGTTCGACTCGTGCCTCGGCCGGTACGCGGCACGGCTCAACGGGCTCACCGAGCTGCTGGTCACGAAGCTGGATGTGTTGAGCGGCCTGGAGACCGTGAAGATCTGCACCGGCTACCGCGCCTACGGTCAGAGCTTCGACGACATGCCGCCCCACCAGTCGGTCTTCCACGACGCCAGCCCGATCTACGAGGAGCTCGAGGGCTGGCAGGAAGAGATCGACGAATGCCAGTCGTTCGAGGACCTGCCCAAGCAGGCCCAGGCCTACGTGCGTCGCATGGAAGAGCTGGTCGGCGTCCCGGTCAGCGTGGTCAGCGTGGGCCCCGCTCGCGAACAGAGCCTGCCCGTCGGGTGAGCGGCGCGTGAAGGTCCTCGTCGTCGGCGGAGGGGGCCGGGAACACGCCCTCGCGTGGGGGCTGGCGCGGAGCCCGCTGGTCACCGAGCTGCATGTCGCTCCCGGGAACGCCGGCATCGCGCAGCTCGCCACCTGTCACGACGTGGCGGCCGATGACGTCGAGCAGATGGTCAAGCTGGTTGACCAACTCGCCCCGGAGCTCGCCGTGGTCGGCCCCGAAGCTCCCCTGGTGGCTGGGCTCGCCGACCGTGTCCGCGCGACGGGTGTCCCCGTCTTCGGACCCGGGGCCGACGCCGCGCGGCTGGAGGGTTCGAAAGCGTGGTCGAAGCGAGTGATGGAGGCCGGTGCCATCCCCACCGCTCGGGCGGGAACGTTCACCGAGGTGGGATCCGCGGTGGCGTTCGTCCGCGAACTCGGGGGCCGCGCGGTCGTGAAGGCCGACGGACTCGCGGCCGGCAAGGGCGTCACGGTGGCTCTGGAGCCCTCGGTGGCCGAGGAGGCGATCCGCGACTGTGTCGAGGGCGGTGCCTTCGGCGAGGCGGGCGAGACCGTCGTGGTGGAGGAGTTGCTCGAAGGGCCGGAGGTGAGCTCGTTCGCGCTGGTGGTCGGCGGACGGGTCGTGCACCTGGGGCTCTCGCAGGACTTCAAGCGGATCGGCGACGGCGACACGGGCCCCAACACCGGGGGCATGGGCGCCTACTCGCCGCTGCCGTTCGTCGACCAGGCGACGGAACGCTCGATCGAGGACATCGCCGAGCGGACCGTGGCGACGCTGGGGTCGATGGGCATCGCGTACTCGGGACTCCTCTACACCGGCGTGATGCTCACCGACGCCGGGCCGAAAGTGCTGGAGTACAACTGCCGGTTCGGTGATCCCGAGACCGAGGTGATCGTGCCGAGGCTCGCCGGCGACCTCGCGACCCTCCTGATGGCGGTCGCCACCGACCGCCCGGGTGAGGTCGAGGTGGTCATGGGCGCCGACGCCGCGGTCACCGTGGTCGCGGCGAGCGGGGGCTACCCGGGCTCGTATGAGACCGGCGTCACCATCGAAGGGCTGGACGACGCAGGCGAGGTTCCCGGCGCCATCGTCTTCCATGCCGGCACCGCGCAGGCCGACGGTAGAGTGGTGACGGCGGGAGGACGCGTGCTGTCCGTCACCGGAACCGGCGCCTCGATCGGGGAGGCCCGCGACCACGCCTATGCGGCGATGGCGCGCGTCTCGTTCGAGGGCATGACCACGCGAACGGATATCGCCCAGGCGGCGGCGACGCACAGGGAGGGAACGTGACCGACGAAACCACGCGCGTGGGGGTGCTCGCGGCGTCGCCGTCCGAGCTCAGCACGATGCGGCAGGCCGGGCTCATCCTGGAGAAGTTCGGGGTCGGCCACGAGATCCGGATCATGTCCTCGTCCCGCAACCCCGATCTGGTGGACGAGTACGCCAGGACCGCGTTCGATCGTGGCCTGAAGGTCATCATCTGCTCCACCGGGCTGTCGGGCCACCTGGCCGCGGCGGTCGCAGCCCGCACGGTGCTCCCGGTGATCGGCGTGCCGATAGCCACGGCGCCGCAGATGGTGGGCAACGAAGCGCTCGCGATCACCGCCCAGATGCCCACCGGGGTCCCCGTCGCCACGGTCGGCGTCGAGTCCTCCGTCAATGCGGCGGTATTGGCTGCCCAGATCATCGGGGTGTCCGACCCCGAGGTGCAGGCGGCGCTGTGGCGGTTCAAGGACGACCTCGCGGAGGGCCTCAAGCTGTGATCCCGCGGTACAGCCTGCCGGAGATGGCCGCGGTCTGGTCGGACGAACGGCGGCTGGCATCCTGGCTCGAGATCGAGCTCCTCGCCGTCGAGGCCTGGGCCGAGCTGGGCACGATCCCCGCCGAGGACGCGGCCGCCTGCCGGGCGCGCGCGTCGTTCACCGTGGAAGCGGTGTCGGAGCGGGAGCAGCTCACCCGGCACGACATCGCGGCGTTCGTCGACGTGGTGGCGTCCTCGATCGGTTCGGAGGGACGGTGGATCCATTTCGGCCTCACGTCTTCGGACGTGCTCGACACCGGGTTCGCCCTGCAGCTCCGTGACGCCGCCGACATCCTGCTGGTCAAGCTCGAGCACCTGCTCGCCGTGGTGAAACGTCAGGCCCTGGCCTACCGCGACACGCCGATCATGGGTCGCTCGCACGGCGTGCATGCCGAGCCCACCTCGTTCGGGCACAAGCTGGCGGTCTGGGCGTTCGAACTCGACCGCGACCGCGAACGGCTGCGACGGGCCCGCGAGACCGTGAGCGTGGGTGCGATCAGCGGCGTCGTGGGCTCCTACGCCGCCGTCGATCCTCGCATCGAGGAACTGGTGTGCGCCCGGCTGGGTCTTCGCGCCGAGGACGCCAGCACCCAGGTGATCCAGCGCGACCGACACGCCGAGTTCGTCACGACGCTGGCGATCGTGGCCTCCACCCTGGACAAGGTGGCGACCGAGATCCGGCACCTGGCGCGCACCGAGGTCCGCGAGGTCCAGGAGCCGTTCGCCACGGGGCAGAAGGGGTCGAGTGCCATGCCCCACAAGCGGAACCCTGTGGTGTGCGAGCGCATCAGCGGGCTGGCGCGCGTCGTGCGCGGGCACGCGCAGGTGGCGCTGGAGAACGTCGCGCTCTGGCACGAACGCGATATCTCGCACTCGTCGGCCGAGCGCATCGTCGTGCCCGACGCCACAGGGCTGTTGGATTTCATGCTCGCCGACGCCGCGTGGGTGCTGAAGGGCATGATCGTGTTCCCGGACGCGATGCTCCGCAACGTGATGAGTCATGGGGGGATCGCGTTCAGCCAGTCGGCGCTGCTCGCCCTGGTCGAGGCCGGGTGGTCTCGCGACGACGCCTACCGCGCCGTGCAGGGCGCCGCCGCCTCGGCCTGGGATGAGGGCGCCAGCTTCCGTGAGGCGCTGGAGGCCGACCAGCTGGTTCGGGAGGCGCTGGGCGACGACGGGCTGGAGGCGCTGTTCGATCCGCAGCGGTTCCTGCGCAACCTCGGTGGTGTGTTCGATGCCTTGGAGAAGCTGCAGGTCTCGGACGGGACGCCGTCGTGAACGCCGCCGGCGGCCTGCGCGCCCGAGGCAAGGTCCGCGATGTCTACGACGCCGGACCCGGCGCCCTGCTCCTGGTCGCCACCGATCGCCTCAGCGCCTTCGACGTCGTGCTGCCCGAGCCCGTCCCCGACAAGGGGAGGGTGTTGACCGCGTGCTCGCTGTTCTGGTTCCAGCGCACGACGGACCTGGTGGCCAACCACGTGCGGACCGCCGATCCGTCGGGGTTCCCACCGCCGTTCACGAACGATCCCGACCTCGCGGGCCGTTCGATCGTGGTGGAGCGCGCCTCGGTGATCCCGGTGGAATGCGTCGCCCGCGGGTTCCTCAGCGGATCGGGGTGGGCGCAGTACCGTGAGGGCGGCTCCGTGTGCGGCGTCGCGCTGCCGGCCGGCCTTCGGGAATCCGACCGGTTGCCCGAGCCGATCTTCACGCCCACCACGAAGGCCGAGACGGGCCACGACCTGCCGCTGACCTTCGACCAGATGTCGGATCTGGTTGGGCGGGGCCTCGCCGAACGCCTGCGCGAGCTCACCGTCGGCATCTACGACCGCATCGCCCAGGTGGCCCTCGAACGCGGCATCATCGTGGCGGACACGAAGATCGAGTTCGGGTTCGCCGGCGGCGAACTGCTCCTGATCGACGAGGTGGGCACGCCGGATTCGTCCCGCTTCTGGCCGCTCGACGGCTACGAACCGGGCCGCGCGCAGCCCAGCTTCGACAAGCAGTTCGTGCGTGACTGGCTGGATGCGAGTGGCTGGGACCGTGAGCCGCCGCCACCGAACCTACCTGCCGACGTGATCGAGAAGACCGCCGCGAAGTACCGCGAGGCCTACGAACGGGTGACGGGCGAGTCGTGGCCTGGCTACCTGGCGCGGACGGGCCAAGGGAACGGGGAGCGAGAAGGGGAGCAGGCATGAGATGCACGTTCGAGGTGCTGGTGACGCTGAAGGCCGGGCTCGCCGATCCTGCCGGCAAGGCGGTGGAAGCCTCGTTACCCGCCATGGGGTGGACGAACGTGTCGGGGGTGCACGTGGGGCGTCACATCCGGTTGGATGTCGAGGCCCCGAACGAAGACGAAGCTCGCGACCAGGTCGCTGAGATCGCGAAGCAGCTGCTGTCCAATCCCGTGATCGAGGACTTCCGCATCCTGGAGACCCAGGGGAGCACCGAACGGGCATGACCATCGAGGCCCCCCGCGTCGGCGTGATCACGTTCCCCGGTTCGTTGGACGATCGCGACGCGTTGCGCGCCGTCGATCAGATGGGCGGGGTAGGCGTGGCGTTGTGGCACGCCGACCACGATCTGCACGAGGTCGACGCGGTCGTGCTGCCGGGTGGGTTCAGCTACGGCGACTACCTGCGATGCGGCGCCATCGCCGGACATGCGCCGATCCTGGACGAGGTCAAAGCGTTCGCGGAGCGTGGAGGGCCGGTGCTCGGCATCTGTAACGGCTTCCAGATCCTGTGCGAATCGGGGCTTCTGCCCGGCGCGCTGATCCGCAACCGGTCGCTGCGCTTCGTCTGCCGCGACGTGTACCTGCGGGTGGAGACCTCGGCCACGACGGTCACGGCGGAGATGACGCCGGGCGAGGTCGTCGAGATCCCGGTGAAACACGGCGAAGGACAGTTCGTGGCGCGCGCAGAGGACCTGCGTCGGATCGAGGACGACGGCTTGGTGGTGTTCCGCTACTGCGACGCCGACGGGGTCACCGGCGACGAGCACAACCCCAACGGATCCACCGATCACATCGCCGGCGTGCGCAACGCCGCGGGCAACGTCGTGGGACTCATGCCGCATCCCGAGCACGCGGTCGATCCCGACGTCGGGCCCACCGGTGGACAGCCGCTCTTCGCCTCGCTGTTCGCCCGGGCGCTGGCGGGAGCGGGCGCGTGAGCGTGACCCAGGAACCGCTCCACCGCACGCTGGGCCTCAAGGACGACGAATTCGACCGGATCCGCGACACGCTCGGCCGTGATCCCCGGCCCGCCGAACTGGCGATGTACGGCGCGATGTGGTCCGAGCACTGCTCCTACAAGAGCTCGAAGATCCATCTGAAGACCCTCCCCACCGACGGTCCCGCGGTGCTCGTCGGCCCCGGCCAGGACGCCGGCGCGGTCGATGTGGGCGATGGCTGGGCGGCGGTGTTCAAGATGGAATCGCATTCCCACCCCAGCGCGATCGAGCCCTACCAGGGTGCGGCCACCGGCGTGGGGGGCATCGTCCGCGACATCATCTCGATGGGCGCCCGCCCCGTGGCGCTGCTCGATCCCCTGATGTTCGGCCCGCTCACCGAGGCGCGGAACCGCTGGTTGCTGCAGGGCGTCGTGGCTGGCATCGGGGGCTACGGCAACTGCATCGGCGTACCCACCGTGGGGGGCGAGATCCGGTTCGCCGAACCCCATTCGGCCAACCCGAGCGTCGACGTGATGTGCGTCGGCCTGGCCAGGACCGACGAGCTGGTGACTTCGACGTCGCTGGAGGCACACGCGGGGTCCTTGATGGTGCTGTACGG
>JBKPMF010000111.1:0-10862 GCA_046732015.1 Actinomycetota bacterium | reverse complement strand
GCGCTGCGGGCGGTGCTGGACGCCGTCGCGGGTGACCGGTTCGAGCACGTCTTGTGCCTCGGCGACACCGTCGGGTACGGCCCCTTCCCCAACGAGTGCGTCGAGACGCTGCGCGATCTGGGCGCGGTGACGGTCATCGGCAACCACGAGCTGCTCGCGCTCGGGCGGTTGCCCACCGATCGCTCGGGCAACCTGGCCCGGCGCACGACCCCGTGGACGGCGGCGACGCTCACCACGTCGGTGCGCGCGTACATCGAGGCGCTCCCGCGGCAAGCCCGCGTCGGCGACGTCGTGCTCGCCCACGGCTCCCCCGAAGACCCGCAGGAGTACGTGCGCGACGGCGACCGTGCCCGCGACCTCCTCGACGGCCTCGGGACGGCCCGGATCCTCCTGCTAGGCCACACGCACCAGCCATGGGCGTTCGGTGCAGGGCGTGGCACGTTGCTGCGCGGGCCGCGTACACGGCTGGTCCGCCTCGACCCGACGCAGCGCCACCTGCTCAACCCCGGCAGCGTGGGCCAGTCCCGGGACCGAACGCTCGCCGCACGGTTCCTGGTCCTCGATACCGCGCGTGCCGAGGCGGACTTCCGCGCGGTGCCCTACGACGCGCCGGGCCACGTCGAGGCGCTGCGCCAGGCGGGGCTGCCGCCGGGCACGCACTGGATGCGACCCACCGCGCGGCAGCGGGCCCGGCGCCTGGTGCGCCGGGTCATGCGGGCATGGTCCTCGCGGCCCTCCGATCTACCGCGCTAACTCCTTCACCCCGCGAAGATCTGGGGCCCATTCGGTGTGGCTATCCGAGATGGCGCACCGTGTAGTTGCCGAACTCGGGGCTCCCGCTGACATCCGGAAAAACGCCTGCTTGCACGGCGTGGACGAGCCTCGGCACGTAGCCCTGCACGGCGTAGTCGCACCGGAAGTCCAACCGGTGGGCGATCTTCTCGAACGACACGCGGTAGTTCCGCGGGTCCGTGTCTCCCACGCCGTAGGAGACCGACATCTCTGCGAGGTGCTTGCACACCTCATCGACGATCATCCGCTTGGTGAACTGCTGCGAGTTGTCACCGACGTTGAACACCTCGCCGCAGACGTCCTCCTCCGCGGCCGTCAACACGGCCACGATCGCCTTCGCGATGTCCTTGACGTGGCAGTAAGGACGCCAGGTGTCGGCGTCGTACACTTGCAACGGCCTGCCCATCGCCAGCTCCCGGGCGAACTGCGACACGGTCAGGTCGAAGCGCATCCGGGGGGAGAGACCGTAGGCGGTCGCGATGCGCAGCACGGTGGTCGTCGCCGGTCGGCCCGCGCCGCCCAGCAGGTAGTCCTCCATCGCAATCTTGGAGCGGGCGTAGAGCGACTGCGGGTTGAGCGCACTCTCCTCGACAGCCAGGGAAGAAGAGTCGTGGATGCCGTAGTTGCTGCACGTGGAGGTGAAGACGAGCCGGGATATCCCGACCTGGCTGAGGCGGTCGACGACCTTCTTCGCGCCGTCCTCGTTCACGCTTCGCGCAAGCTCTGGATAGGACTTGCAGATCGGGTCGCCGACCAGGGCGGCCAACAGCACGACGTCGGTGGCGCCGTGCGCCGCCTGCGCGAGGTCGCGGTCGTCGCGCAGATCGCCCCGGTGGAACTGCAGCCGGGGGTCGTCCAACAGCGGGACGAGCGCGAAGCCGTTGTCGTAGATCAACTGGTCGAGGACGCGCACCTGCGCGCCCGCCTGGAGCAGTACGGGGACCAAGACCGAACCGACGTAGCCAGCCCCACCGATGACGAGAACCGTGCGCTCCGAGAGATCCACGGGCGTCATCCTTTCGGGTGCTCAGGCGGGGCGGGACGACGACCCTAAGGCCTCGCGAAGCGCAGCCACCACCCGGTCGACGTCCGCTGCCTCGAGGGCAGGGTGCAGCGGCAGCGTCAGCTCCCGTCGGCTGAACTCCTCGGTCCGGGAGAGCCGGACGACCTCGAACCGGGCACGGTAATAGGCGAACTCATGGATCGCGGGATAGTGGACGCTGGTCTGCACCCCGGCGGCGCGCATCGCGGCCATCACGCTCGTCCGATCGCAGCTCGACGGCAGGATCACAGGCATGAGGTGCCCGGACGTCGGGTGCAGGCTGTCGAAGGGCACCCGCACCTCGGGGGTCTCGTCGGCGAGCCGGGCCCGGTAGCGGGCGAGCAGTGCGCGTCGGGTCTCGTTCCAGGCAGGCAGGCGGGCGATCTGCACCAGGCCCAAAGCACCGCGCAGCTCATCCATTCGATAGTTGTGTCCGCATTCGACGACGTCGTAGCCGACCGCGCGCCCGTAGGCGCGCTCGAGCGTGCTCGCCGTCATCCCGTGTGAACGCAGCAGCCGGATGCGCTGCCGCCGACCGTCGTCCGCTGCGACGACCATCCCGCCCTCGGCCGTGGTCATGTTCTTGTTGCTGAAGAAGCTGAACGCGGCCCCGTCGCTGACGCCGTCCTCGCGCGCCATTCCCGCGACGTGGGCGGCGTCCTCGAACAACAGGAGGCCGTGCTCATCGGCCAGCCCGCGCCAGGCCGGGAGGTCCATCATGTAGCCGCCGTAGTGCATCACGACGATCGCCCGCGTGCGCGGCGTGATCGACCGCCGGGCCTCGGCAAGGGACATGTGTGGCCGGTCCGCCGCCTCGACGTCGACGAACACCGGGGTCGCACCGACGTGCAGGACGACCGCGGCGGTGGCCACGAAGCTCATCGACGGGACCAGGACCTCGTCGCCGGGCCCGATGTCGAACGCCGCGAGGATGAGCTGCAACGCCGCGGTCGCCGAGCCGACCGCTACGGCGTCCACGACCCCGTGCAGGTCGGCGAACGCCCGCTCGAATCGCCGCACCCGATCGCCCATCGTCAGCCACCGGTCGTCGATGACGTCGATGAGTGCCTGCTTCTCGGCCTCACCGAGTACGGGCGCACCCAGCTCGATCAGCTGGAGCGCGTGGGCTCGCACGTCAGACCACCTCGTCCGGGACGTACGGCCGCGCGGCCTGTTCCTGGGCCCTGCGCAGATCCTCGACGCGGCCGATGTCGATCCAGGCGCCCAGGTGCTCGTAGACCCCCACCTCGCCGCCCTGGTCCAGCATCGCCCGGATCAGGTGATTGAACCCGAAGGCGCCGGACGGCGGCATGTACTGGAAGACCGCGGGCCGCATGCAGTAGATGCCGGTGCTCACCGAGATCTCCTGCGAGGGCTTCTCGCGGAACTCGGTGACCCGCCCGTCGACGTGGTCGATCACACCGTACGCGATGTCGACCCGCTGGCGGGTGACGCCGATGGTGACCGCCGCCGAGCCGCTCACGTGCGTCGCCAACAGGTCCTTGAGCGGCAGGTCGCAGTAGATGTCGGAATTGGCCACGAAGAAGGGGCCGTCCAGCCGGTCCCGCAGCTTGTTGAGCCCGCCGATCGTGCCCAGTGGGAGGTCTTCGGTGATGTACTCGATGTCGAGGTTCCACCGGCTCCCGTCGCCACAGTAGCTGCGGATCAACGGACCGAACCTGCTCACGGTGATGATCACTTCACTGACGCCGACGTCCCCGAACTGCTGCAGGAGATGGTCGATTACCGTGCCGTCACCGATCGGCATCAACGCCTTCGGCAGCACGGTGGAGTACGGCGCCAGACGGGTCCCGCGCCCGCCTGCCTGAATGACCGCCTTCAACTCACCCACGACACCCCCCAGATGCGTGTCTCCCCGGTCGTCAGGTCCTGTTCGACATCGCACCTACCGGGGCGAACCGTCTGATGGCTCCGGCGGCGCCCCGGCCGTTTCCGATCTTCGGTCCAGGAGCAGCGCGAGGCCGAGCACGACCGACACCGCCGTGCAGAATCCGCCCACCGTGTCGGTCAGGTAGTGGTAATCCGTGAGGGTCATCGCCCAGCTCATCACGGCGCCCACCGCTACGGTGACTTCGGTCACGAGCGCGGCCGCGGCCCATCTGCGCGGCTGGAGCACCGCGACGAGTAACACCCCGGCGACCAGGGCGACTGCAGTCGCCGCGCCGGTGTGACCGCTCGGGTAGGCGAGGTCGCCGTCCTTCGTTCGGTCGATCAGCGGCTTCAACACGACCGTCGCGAGACCAGTCGCCGTGGGACCTACCAGTGCGAGGGCGGCCAGTCGACGCTTGCCCGCGACGATGCAGAGCACGGCGAGCACGGTCGCGATGACGGCGAGCGGCAGCGGATCGGCCAGATCGATGAACCAGCGTGCAGGCGACGGTGCGCCCGCCACCCGGTCGTGAACGACGATCAGGGCCCACCTGTCCAACCAACTGGGCTCATCTTCGCCTGCGTAGCGGACGCCGAGCGCGGCGACGACGAGCCAGCTGAGCGCGACGACCACGAGCACCGCTCGGTGTACGCCCGCAGGCAGGGCGGCGTCGCGGTCACGTTCCGCCTTCGAGGCCACCGGATCGTCCATCAGACCCGCCCGTCGGCCTGGCGCGCCTGCCCGGGACGGGGGCTGGGATGAATGTCGTGCTCGGCGCCGGTCGGTGTGGTGCCGGTCGGTGTGGTGCCGGTCGGCTGCGCCCCGTTCCGGTGCGGCGCCTCCTCGTCGACGGGTACCGGTGGGCTCGATCCCGCGTTGTTTCGCGGGCCGAGGCGGGCGCGGGTCTGCCGCCCGGCCTGCTGCACGGTCGCCGTTACGGCGCCCAGGATGCGCACGGACACCTCGTCCAGCCGGGAGCCGTTCCATGGCGTGACGAGGTCCCGGGACCCGCTTCCCGACCCGGTGACCATGGTCATGACCGCGCCCAGAACCCGGGCCGACACGGTGTCCAGCACTTCCTTCGCCGCCTGCAGGTGCTGCCCGACGGTCTTGTCCTTGACGACGACGAGGACGCCGTCCGCCTGGGGCGCAAGCACGGCGGCGTCGGCGACCGGTAGCAGAGGTGCGCTGTCGATGAGGACGACGTCGTAGGCCGCCCGAAGCTGCTGCACCAGGTCCGTCATGCGCTTCGAGCCCAGCAGCTCACTGGGATTCGGCGGTAGCGCGCCGGAGGGAAGCACATCGAGGTCGGGGCCGGTCGACTGGCGGGCCCGCTCCAGGGGAAGCCGGTCGGTGACCACGTCGCTGAGGCCGGTACTGCCGTCGATCTGGAGAATGCGCGCGATCGTCGGGCCCCGCAGGTCCGCGTCGACGATCAGGACTTTGACGCCCGCTTCAGCCATGGCGAGTCCGAGGTTGCAGACGGTCGTGCTGCGCCCTGCACCCGCCTCGGCGCTCGTCACCAGGATCACTTTGTGCTCACGCTGGACGTCGACGAACTGCACGTTCGTCCGCAGCTGGCGGAACGCCTCCGCGAGCGGCCTGCCCGGCATCACCAACGGGTTCGTTGCGATCTTGGGATCCCGTGCGATCGTGCCGAGGACGGGCGCATCGAGGATGCTTTCGAGCTGGCGGCGGCTCCTGATCCGGGAGTCCAGCGCGTGGAGCAGGAGGGCGGCGACGAACCCGAGCAGCAAACCGGCCGCCGCCCCGATGGCCAGGTAGGCGAGCGGCTGGGGAGCGACCTGCTCGGCAGGGATTTGGGCCGGCTCGAAAACCTTGGCGGTGACCAGGGGAGGACGCGACGGGTCTGCCGGTTGCTCGATCTGCGCCACGTCCCGGACGAACTCCTCGGCCACGGCGTTGGCGATGTCTACGGCCTGTTCGGCGGAACCATCGGTGACGGTGGCGGTCAGCAGCAACGAGTCCGGGTTGTTGGTGACGCGGATCTGCCGGGCGAGCTCATCGGGCGTCAACGGCAGGCGGAGCCGTGCGACCACGCCTGCGGCGAGCCGCTTGCTCGTCATCAACTCGGTGTAGGTGCCGAGGCGTTGCGCGGAGATGTCGCCTGTGTCGGAGGCGCCGGGCACGACGGGCTGCGCGGTGACGATCAGCGTAGTCGACGCCGCGTATTGCGCTGGTGCCAGTAAGATGACGGCACCAGCGGCGAGCAGCCCCACGAGGAGTCCGACGAGTATCGCCCGCCACCGCTCTCGCACGATGTCGATGTACTCACGCGGCGTCACACGTCACCCCGAAGAAGGTCGTATCGCGGCACGCGGGCCACGTGTGCGTGGTCCGATACGTCAGCCAAGTAATACCAGAGTCCCGTCGCTAGGGTGGGCCGGGATGACACTGGTGGTGCGCGCCCCCGAGCACTACCTCGCCGAACGCCGATACGTGCTCGGTGTCGTGCTCGGCGAATGGCTGGGTCTCGACTGGCGCCTCGAGGTCGACGAGCGCGTCGAGGTCCGGATGGGCCTCGACGGTTCCGACGACGGCGTCGTGACCCTCCCGGACGTCCTGTTCAACCGCCCGGCCGACAGCTGGCTGACATCCTCCGGGCTTCCGCGAACGCCGCTGCCCCGGCACGCCGTGGGGGAGGGGGGCGCGGGCGTGCTCGGCGCGGCCGAGCGGCTTCCGGTGCTGTACGGCACGCCCCTCCCGTACGACCGACCGCTCGTGGAGCCCGACACCGACGGCGTCCGCGTGCACGTCGACGTCTTCGGCAGCGCCTTCGCCATGCTGACCCGGTACGAAGAGGCGATTCCCGGCGAGCGCGACTCCCACGAGCGGTACCCGGCCGACGCGGCGCTGGCAGTCCGCGAGGGCTTCCTCGGAATCCCGCTGGTCGACGCGTATGTCGAGATGCTGTGGGGCGCCCTGCAACGGATGTGGCCGCGGCTGCGGCGCAGCGAACCGAGACCTCGTGTGCTGTTGAGCCACGACGTGGACGACCCGCTCGCGACCCTCGGTCGGGGACCGGCCGCGCTCGGGCGTCAGCTCGTGGGCGATGTCGTGCGGAGGCGGGACGTCGGGCTGCTGGTCAGGAGGGTGCGTGCGCTCGGCGACCTGCGACGGGGTTACCTGGACCGCGACCCGCACAACACCTTCGACTTCCTCATGGACGTCAGCGAACGCCACGGCCTGCGCAGCGCCTTCTACTTCCTCGCCAACAACGACGTCAACCCGCGCGGCGGGCGCTTCGACCTCGTCGACCATCCCTGGGTCCGCGAGCTGATGGGTCGGGTCCATCGACGCGGCCACGAGGTCGGCTTCCACGCCGGGTTCGGCACCTTCCGCGACGCTCGGCGCACCGCGGAGGAGTTCGACCGACTACGCGAGGCCGCCGAACACGCGGGTGTGCAGCAGGGCCGTTGGGGTGGGCGACAGCACTACCTGGAATGGGCCAACCCCGTGACCTGGCGCAATTGGGAGGAGGCCGGTCTGGACTACGACTGCACGTTGGGCTTCAGCCGGGCCGTGGGGTTCCGGACCGGGACCTGCCACGAGTACCCGGTGTTCGACCTCCGCGCTCGAAGGCCGCTCGCGTTGCGGGAGCAGCCGTTCCAGGTGATGGACGTCACGCTCTTCGAGCACCTCGGGCTGACGCCCGACGCAGCCCACGCGGCGGTACTGGAGATCGCGCGGGCCTGCAGGCGGTTCCGTGGGGACCTGGGCATCCTGTGGCACAACGACTCGGTGCTTCGGAGCAGTCGTGAGAAGCGCTGGTACGCGTCGCTGATCGAGGACGTCATCGGCTGCGGCTAGGAGCTGTTGAGGAAGTCAGGCAGGGCTGGGCCGGGCGTGCGTATCGGTACGGACGCGCCCTCCGCCTTGCGAGGAACCATCTGGATCACGAACCCCAACGCCCGTGATCCACGGGACGCTGCCTGGCGGACCGCGCTCGGTCGGCGTCCCACGGGACGTAGCCGCAGTTGGCGATGTAATCGAAGCAGCTGAGGCCGGGCACGAACGGCCCGTGCAGCTGCGGGTACTCGATCGGCGTGAACTCGTGGTAGCGCAGCGTCACCCCGGCGGCCGGGAACAGTTCCGGCTCCAGGTATCGCCGACCGCTGGGCCCAGACAGGTAGACGTCGCCGCCCACCGCCTTCGTCAGGTTGAGCATCAGCCGGGTCGAGTTGCCCGACGCGTCCAGTTCGGAGGCCATGACGATCTGCGTGCCGATCCCCAGCCGCCCGGCGACGGCGCTGATGATGGCGACGTTGAGCTCGGCCAAGTTGTGGACGTCGTCGCGCTCGTAGATCGGCTCGACGAGGTCGAACAGCGCGTCGCGGTGAGCTGCTCTCCCCAGCACGCTGCGGAGCGTGCGCAGGTGGACCGACCGCCAGCGGCCCGTCTCCTCGATCTCCACGTCCCGGGTGGCCTGGTCGTAGCGGCCCTTGCTGATGACCGGGACGGTGAGCCACTGAATCCCGTCGGATGCCTTGACACGGGTGCGGTTCTGGTAGCCCCGCTTGATGAACTGCACGGTGTCGAGCAAGACGAGGACGTCCGAGTGCAGAGCCTTGTCGAAGAAGCCGAGCCACGGCGCGAAGTTCGGCTGGTGCGCCGAGACGATCACAGGCGGACCCGGATGGCCTCGTAGGCCTCTGCGAACTCCGATCTCACCTGTAGCCCGCGCACCCGGGCCATCGACTCGATGAACTCGTACCGGAAGTATGGCCGGGCGACCTCGAGTTGGCTCTCGTACTTGGTGAGCGCCGCCCACTTGCGGTGCAGGTGCCGCTCGTCCAGCACCACGAACGCCTGGGTGGAGAACGTGATGTGGTTCCAGGGCAGCTCGTAGCCCAGCATCGTGGTGAACCGGAACGCGCGCACGGTCTCCTGGTGGACGACCGCATGGTCCTGGTGCAGGTCCGCTCCGGACGGCACGAGCACGACCTCGGGTTGCACCTCGCGGCCGAGCTTCACCATCTCCTCGAGCACTTCCTGGCGGTGGTAGCCGAGCTCGCGGACCGGGAAGTCATAGATGAAGCGGTTTTCCTTCGGTACCCCCAGCTCGTCGAGGGCGTGGTGGCACTCGTCCTTGAGCCGGTACGGCTTCGAGCCCGGTGGGAGGGACAGCTCGGCGGTCGAGAACGCGGCGGTGAAGAGCTCGGCGCCCTCCTCCATCCACCGCACCATGGTTCCGCCGCACCCGAGCTCTGCGTCGTCGGTGTGCGGGGACATCACCAGGACCCGCTGTGGCGTGATCATGCGATCCGTCCGTAGAGGTTTTCCAGCTTCGCGAACTCGTTCTCCCAGTTGTACCGCTCCAGGATCGCCCGACGGCCGTTCTCGCCGAGGCGCCGCGCCGCTCCGGGTTCGCGGCAGAGCGACTCGATGACCTTCGCGACGGCCTGCGGATCCATCGGGTCGACGGTGATTCCGCACTCGGCCTCGTCGACCAGCCGTCGCCAGAACGGGAAATCGGAGCAGACGACGGGCACGCCGCACGCCATGTACTCGAACATCTTGGTCGAGTAGGACTCGAGGTAGTTGCTGATCGGATGGTCGATCACCACGCCGCAGCGGGCGGAATGGATCGTGTCGAGCACCTCGTCCGGGGTCACGCGGCCGAGGAAGCGGATCCGCTGCCAACCCGCCGACGCCCGCACCTCGCGTTCGAGGGCCTCGTCGTCGAAGAAGCCTGCCACGATCGCGTCACCCAGGTCGTCCGGGAGGAGCGCCGCTGTCGCCACGATCTCGCGTAGACCCTGCACGGCGGCCAGTTGGCCGGTGTAGGCGAACGCGTGTGGTCGCCGGTCGAACTCGGGCGCGCTGTCCCGGATCCGGGCCGCGGCCAGCCGTGGGAAGTTCTGCACGACTGCGGTCTTGCGTGCCGGGAACCGCTCGGCGATGGACGGCGTCGCGGCCACGATGCCGTCGAAGACGGCGGCCGCGGCCCGTTCCATCAGGAGGGTGCCCACTGACAGGATCCGCTTGGCCCACCAGGGGATCCAGAACTTGTTCATGATCTGCTTCGGCGCGTCCTCGTGCACGTCGTAAACGACGTGCCTGCCGAGGAGCTTCAGCAGCAGGCCCGCCCACAGCAACTCGGGATCGTGCAGGTGGTAGATCTGTGCCCGTTCCCGTAGCGCGGCGCGGAAGACCTTCCAGACCACCCGCGTCGCGCGGTCGACCCGGTTGCGGCCCGATCCGACGCCGATCACGGCTACGCCTGCGACCGGCGCGTCGCTCCGATGGCCGACGATCAGCGCGACGTCGTAGCCCGCGTCGGCGAGGCCCTTGCATTCGCGGTAGAAGATGCGGTTGTCGCCGAGTTCGTGCACGGACGTCAGGTGCCTCACCCTGATCACCACTGATATCCGCTCCCGTCTGCCGCGTTCGACCAGGCCGGTGTGACCTACATCGAACCACCGCGGGCTTCCCGGCGTCGGATTCGGGCTGCCGTCGGCCCGCAGATCGCACGCGCTGTCGCGGAGGATGTGAGTACGGTCGGCGCATGGCACAGCGCGCGCCGGACAGCGTCACGGTCGTGCTCGACGGTGTCACGGCGGGGCGTCGGGGCCTGCTCACCTCGGCGCCCGCCATCGTCGTGCTGATGCTGTGCTATGTGGGCATCCTGCAGTACGCCTACGTCACCCAGATCGCGCCCGTGTTCACCTATCTCCAATACGGCTACCGCACGCCGGACCCGCTCGGCTACGGTGTGGCCGTCGCGCTGGCGGTCGGGCTCGCGTTGATGATGCCGCGGCGGATCGCGGCCCCGTCGCACTTCATCGTGTGGGTGTTGTTCATCATCGCGATCGTGCCCAGCCTGGTGGTGCCGCAATGGGCCCCCGCGCTCCCGCCGGGAGAGGCGCTGGAGATGGCCCTGTGGGTCGGCGGCTGCTCCGCGCTCGTCGTGGGCCTCGGTACGCGTCAGCCCCTGCGCGGGTTCGTGCCTCGCCATCCCCTCCGGATGGCGACGTTCTGGCAGATCGTCGCCGGGCTGTTCGTCGTCCTCAACGCCTACTCGTTGCGCACCGCCGGTGTGCACTTCACGCTGCCGTCGCTGGACAACGTGTACGGCCTCCGGGGCGAGTTCCACGGACTGGCGGCGCAGCACCC